>DATMJU010000622.1:0-11316 GCA_035553795.1 Vicinamibacterales bacterium | reverse complement strand
CTGGCACACGCGGCTGGCAGCAGATCCGAACGTCATCGGCCGCTCAATTCGCATCAATGGGCAGTCGTTCGAAGTGATCGGCGTGACGCCGGCGGGCTTTCAGGGCATGTTCGGCTCGCTGCGCAGCACACGCCTGTGGATTCCTCTCGGAACCGAAGTGCTGCTCGGTGCGACCCGCCCGCAGGTCGATCCGCGCGCTCAGGGGGTCTCGGGTAGAAGCCCTGGGCTGTTCGTGTTCGGGCGGCTGGGCGGCAGCGGCACGATCGACGGCGCGGC
Organism: Vicinamibacterales bacterium; assembly: GCA_035553795.1. Taxonomy (GTDB): domain Bacteria; phylum Acidobacteriota; class Vicinamibacteria; order Vicinamibacterales; family UBA2999; genus 12-FULL-67-14b. The sequence goes on along the minus strand of DATMJU010000622.1, from coordinate 11,040 downwards.
GGCCGAGGTGATGACGATCTCGCGCCGGCTCGATCACGATGCCCCATTGCGCGCTGCAGACGGCGCCACCACCGCCCGTAACTGGTCGGCGAAGTCGATCGAAGAGTTCTCCGCCGATGATGACAGCCTGAGGCGATTCGGCATGACGCTGGTGGCGCTGGTCGGTCTCGTGCTGGTCGTCGCATGCACCAATCTGGCAAACCTGATGCTGGCCCGCGCCACCGCGCGCCAGGGCGAACTGGCCGTGCGCATGGCGATGGGTGCGTCACGCAAACGACTGATCTGGGAGCAGTGCACCGAGAGCGTGATTCTTGCTGGCGTCGGCGCTGCGGCGTCGTACGTTGTGTTCCAGGCAATTGCGGCGTGGATGACGACCGACTTCGTGCTGGCCTTACCGTTCGGCGGCAGCGCGACGCTGTCGATCCGTCCGAGCGTGAACGCGCAGGCCGTCATGGTGGCGCTCGCCTCGATGCTGCTGTCGCTCGCCGTATTCGGCCTCGAGCCGGCGATCAACATCGCGCGCTCGATCGATATTCGCGGCGCACTTGCGGCCGGCGCCACCGGGATCCGCCCGCGCACCAAGCGTCAGCGCATGGTCATCCGGTGGCAGGTGGCCATCGCCGCCGGCTTCTTCATCATCGCCACGATGTTCATTCGCTCGACCATCAGCCAGTCACGCCACGATCCGGGCATCGAGATGGACCGCATCGCCGTCGCCGTGATGAGCTTCGAGAGCGGCGTGTGGGACGAAGCAAGGATCACGCGGGCGATCGCGCGCGTGACCGAAGAGAGCCGCAAGCACCAGGTGATCGAGGCGCTCGCCGCCTCCACCGGGCTGCCGTTTGGAGTGCCGTCGCTGCAGGTCAACGTGGCCGTGCCGCAGGATCTCGATGGCCTCAAGCGCGCAGCAATGTCCGCGGTAGCCGCCACGCCGCCATTGTTCCGGTCCCTGGGCGTGAAGATCGTACGCGGCCGCGAGTTCACCGACGCAGACGGCCCGGCCTCACCGCCGGTCGTCGTCCTGAGTGAGATGGCGGCACGGCAGATGTTTGGGACGTCGGATGCCGTGGGCAGGACACTGGTGGTTGGCCGCCCACAAGGCGGCGAAACCACGGCCACCGTGATCGGAGTGGCCGCAGACACGGATGTGCGGTGGATCTACCGGGATCGCCGGCCGCTCGCCTACCTGCCGCTCGCACAGCACTTTGCCGGCAACCTCACGCTCACCGCGCGGGCCTCGGATGCGGAACGCGCGATTCCCGCGTTGCGCGAGATCATCCGTCAGGCCGATCCGGACCTGACCGTTGGCGCCATCGGACCGGGACCCATGATCCTCGCGGGCCCGTTTGTGCTAGTCCGCTCGATGGGCATGGGCGCGCTGTATCTCGGCGGCATTACGCTGCTGTTGTCGATGGTCGGGCTCTTCGGCGTGCAATCCCACGTCGTCGCGCACCGCACGCGCGAGATCGGCGTTCGCATGTCGCTCGGCGCCAGCACGCGGCAGATCAAGGTCATGGTGCTGAAGGATGGCTACCGGCCGGTACTCGAAGGCGTGTTCCTTGGCCTCTGGGGTGGAGTCGCCGGCCGTATCGTGCTCCGGTCATACATGGAACTCGAGGATGCAATGATCGTCGATCCGTGGATGCTGCTGCTCACGCCCATACCGCTGATCGCGGCGGCATTCCTCGCCTGCTATCTGCCGGCATCGCGCGCCGCGAGCGTTGAGCCAACGGTCGCACTCCGCGCCGAGTGATGGCTACTTCTGGCCGTAGTACGCGGACTTGCCGTGCTTGCGGAGGAAGTGCTTGTCGATCAGGAACTGGTCCGGCTGCGGCGCATCCGGCGCCATCACGCGGCCGCGCCATTCCATGCGGGCGATGAACTCGAGGATCTCCGCATGCTCGATCGCTTTTGCGCTGTCGGTGCCCCAGGTGAACGGCGCGTGGTTGGCGACCAGCACGGCGGGAACCTCCGCCGCAGACAGTTTGGCCCTGGTGAAGGTCTCGACGATCACCTTGCCGGTGTTGGCCTCGTAGTCGCCCTCGACTTCCTTCTTCGTCATGGCGCGCGTCACCGGCACATCACCATGAAAGTAATCCGCGTGCGTGGTGCCCATGCAGCGAATCGGCGTGCTCGCCTGCGCGAACATCGTCGCAAACTCCGAATGCGTGTGGACGATCGCGCCGCAGTCGAAGGCGCGATACAGCTCGAGGTGGGTCGGGGTGTCCGACGACGGTTTCCATTTGCTGTCGACCGGCTGACCGGTCTCGAGCGACACGAGCACGATCTTGTCCGGCTTCAGCTCGCCGTACGGCACGCCGCTCGGCTTGATCGCGAATACACCGGCGGCGCGATCGACGATCGACAAGTTGCCGAACGTCCCCAGCACCAGGCCGGTCGACGCCAGCTCCAGGTTTGCGCGGCAGGCGCGCTCGCGAAGGTTCATTTCCGGATCTCCAGCAACTTCTTCATGACCGAGCCGAGGTCAACGTTCTTCACGCCGCCGAACTCGTCGTGCAGATCCCGGTAGATCGCGTACAGCTGATTGTAAACAGCGTGCGCCGCCGGATCGGGAGTGAAGCGCTTTTCCTTCACCGAAGTCATCGCCTTCTGCGCGGCACTCCATGAATCAAAGTGTCCCGCGGTGACGGCAGCGGAGATCGCGGCGCCGAGCGCGGGCGCCTGCGGAGAGCCGGCAATCAGCATCGGCTGGCCGATCACATCCGCGTAGATCTGCATGAAGACATCGTTCTTCTCGGCGATGCCGCCGCAGCACACCACGCGCTCGACCGGCACGCCGTGCTCGCGCATGCGGTCGATGATCACGCGCGCGCCGAACGCGGTCGCCTCGATCATCGCGCGATAGATCTCGGCGGGCGTCGTATGCAGTGTCATTCCGACGAGCAAGCCAGTCAGCTTGGGATCGACCAGGATCGTCCGGTTGCCGTTGTGCCAGTCCAGGGCGAGCAGCCCTGACTGTCCGGCACGAAGGGTGCCCGCTTCGCGCGTGAGCCGTTCATGCCTGGCGTCTGAACTTTCTTTGCCATCCACCTTCGCGCCCGGCGCTACGGTGGACAAGTCTGCGGCCCTGCTGATTTCCGTAACCCAATTCAGGATGTCGCCGACCGCCGACTGCCCCGCCTCGATGCCGTAGAAGCCCGGCATGATCGAACCATTCACGATGCCGCAGATGCCTGGCACCTGTGGCGACAAACCTTCCTTGTTCACCGAAGCACCTTGCGCGTAGGCAGACGGTTTGTCGACCTTCACAATCGCGCAATCACACGTCGACGTGCCGATGATCTTGACGAGCGTGCCCTCTTCGATGCCGGAGCCGACCGCGCCGTAGTGCGCATCGAAGCCGCCCATGGCAATGACGATGCCCTGGGGGAGGCCCAACGCGCGCGCCCATTCGGCGCTGAGGTTGCCGGCCGGCATGCCCGGCGCGAACGCGCGATCGTAGAGGCGATCGCGCAGCTCGGCGAGCTTCGGATCGAGACGCGCAAGAAACGCCTTCGACGGCAGGCCGCCCCACTCGTCCGAGTACATCGCCTTGTGGCCCGCGGCACACACCGAACGCACGATGTCCTTCGGATCGGTCACGCCGGCGAGCACCGCCGGCACGAAGTCCGCGAGTTCGACCCAGCTGGCGGCGGCATCGAACACATCCGGCGCCACCTTCAGGCACTTCCAGATCTTCGACCACCACCATTCGGACGAATACGTACCGCCAATCGGCGCAAGGTACTCGGGCGCGTGCTCCCTGGCGATGGCGGTGATCGCTGCTGCCTCTTCCGCCGCGGTGTGGTCCTTCCACAGCCATGCCTGCGCTGCGAGGTTGCCCTCCCAATGCGGATCGATCGAAAGGGGCCGCGCCTTCGCGTCGAGCGGCAGCGGTGTCGAGCCGGTCGTGTCGACGCCGATGCCGATCACCTGGTCGCGTGAGAATCCGGGAACAGCCTTCTCGGCTTCACCCAGCGCCGCGGTGATCGCATGGCCAAGCGAGCCGATGTAATCCGCCGGATTCTGCCGCGCAAGGTGCGGGTCGCTGCCGTGCGTGAGCACGCCGTGGTCCCCACTGTGATAGCCGGACACGCCGGTGCCGACCGCGGAGCCGTCGGCGCACGACACCACGATCGCGCGCGCCGAGTTGGTTCCGAAGTCGATGCCGATCGCGTAGGTGCCTCTTGGCCCGCTGCCCGGTTTCGGCTGCGGCTTTGGCGTGTCTTGCGGAGGCCGCGACGCCAGGCGGCGAAACATGTCTCGCCGGGTCGTCGTCATCCGACCAGCACCGGCGCGACCACATCGAGCACGTCGGGGCCTGTGCCCGCGGCCCGCGCCTTGTCGAGGCGCGGCTGATCGGCGTAGATGCGAACCGCTTTCAGCGCGAGGTTCGCGAAGTTGATCATGCTGCGCTCCATCGCGCGGGTCGGATCCTCGCGGTACGTGAACTGATCCTGGCTGTAGTAGCCCTGGTAGTTGCGGACGAAGGTCGTGTAGAGGTACTCGACCGACTCGGGGATCGACAGCGTGCCGAACATCAGGTCCTGGTCGTTGCGGCCCTGGCGCGCGTCGTTGATGTCGAACTTGTGCACCGGAACCCCGGCATAGGCCGCCAAATCACACGACGTCGACGCCGTCGTCGCCTCCATCTTCTGGTGGCCGTAGTCGATGGTCAGTCCGCAGTTGTTGCCGCCGCACTCCTTGTTGACCTGCTGCGCGACGAGAATTGCCGACGCGGCAGTCGGGATGATCATGTAGAGCTCGCGCGGCTCGTAGGGCTTCGGCTCGATCGCCAGCTTGATGCCGTGCTTCAAGCATTCCTTGTTGACGGCGATTAGCGCCTCGGTAAACCACTCGATTGACTGCTTGTAGTCGATCTGGAAGTGATAGTCGGCGCCATCCGATCCCGGCCATACACTCAACACCGGGATCCTGGCCAGCTTGCAGATCTCGACGCCCTTCAGCACTTCCTCGAGCGCGGCTTTTCTCAGCGCCTTGTCCGGATTGCACGGTCCGCCGAGGCGGAACTTCGGGTTAGTCCAGGTGTTGATGTTGCACGCGGTCATGCGCATGCCGAGTTCGGCGAGATACCCGTTCTGAGCGCGCTCGATTGCGGCCGCGTCGAGATCGCCGTTGAGCGTCTTCTCAAACACGCTCTGGTGAATCTCGATCGCGTCGATGCCCGCGGCCTTGGTGCGGCGGCACTGCGCCTCGAAGCCGGTGCCGAAACCCGGGTCGTCCGAGTGGTACCCGGGCGGCGCGAAACGATCGCAGAAGTCACCTGCCGACCAATGGCCAACGCTGTGCTTGATGTCCATGGTCTTCAGGAATTCCAGGGCGGCAGGACGATCCAGGTAGCCCTTCAGGCCTGCGGCATAAGAAAGCTGTGCGGATGAAAACCGCACCTCGGTAGAAGACATAGTGCAAATGCTATCAGCTATCCGCTTTCCGCTCTCAGCTTGTAGAATTCGCGGATGCTCAAGCGCTCGCTTGCCGCTACTGCCGCACTGTTCGCCGCCGGGCTGACCGTCGCTCAATCGCAGAGCGGCGCACCGGCGAAGCCGGATTATCCGATCAAGCCGGTGCCGTTCACGGCGGTGCATCTCAATGATGACTTCTGGGCGCCGCGCATCGAGATCAACCGGACGTCGAGCATTCCGTCGGCGTTCGAGCAGTGCGAGCTGACCGGACGCGTCAAGCTGTTCGAGCGCGCCGCCGCGGTATTGCGCGGCGAGAAGAACGTCGATACACGGCCGCCGGGCTACCCATTCGACGAAACCGATCTCTACAAGGTGATCGAGGGCGCGTCGTACTCGCTCAGCGTCACGCCGGATCCCAAGCTGGATAAGTACGTCGACGATTTGATCGCCAAGATCGCCGCGGCCCAGGAGCCGGACGGCTACATCTACACCACGCGGACGATCGATCCGAAAAATCCACATCGCTGGGCCGGAACAGAGCGATGGGTTCTCGAGCGTGACGACAGCCACGAGCTGTACAACTTCGGCCACCTGTTCGAGGCGGCAGTCGCGCACAACCTCTCCACGGGCAAGCCGGCGCTGTTGAACGTCGCCATCAAGGCTGCCGACCTGCTGGTCGCGACGTTTGGTCCGGGCAAGCGGACGACCTGGCCGGGGCATCAGATCACCGAGATGGCCCTGGTGAAGCTCTATCGCGTCACCGGCAAGCAGGCGTATCTCGATCTCGCCAAGTTCCTGCTCGACGAGCGCGGTCCCGGTCCCTTCCCCGAGGGTGAGAAGGCCAACCCGCGCGGCCTCAACTACAACCAGGCACACCTCAAGGTGATCGAGCAGAGCGAGCCGGTCGGCCACGCCGTGCGCGCCGTCTACATGTACTCAGGCATGGCCGACGTCGCGGCGGTTACCGGCGACCAGGCGATGCGCGCCGCCGGCAAGCGCATCTGGGACCACTTGATCACCAGCAAGCTCTATCTGACGGGCGGCATCGGCGCATCCGGCAGTGGCGAGGCGTTCGGCCAGCCGTTCGAGTTGCCGAACATGACCGCGTACAACGAAACCTGCGCGTCGGTCGGCATGGACTTCTGGAATCACCGGCTGTTCCTGCTCGAAGGTGACGCGAAGTACATCGACGTGATGGAGCGCACGCTGTTCAACGGCCTGCTCTCCGGCGTGTCCCTCGACGGCAAGACCTTCTTCTATCCGAATCCGCTGGAGTCCAACGGCCAGCACGCGCGCCAGGAATGGTTCGGCGTGGCCTGCTGCCCCGGCAACATCACGCGCTTCATGCCGTCGGTGCCCGGCTATCTCTACGCGACTCGCGGCGACTCGGTCTACGTGAACCTGTTTGCCAAGGGCACGGCGAACATCGATCTGCCGGGAGGCAGAATCACCATCGAGCAGGACACCCGCTATCCGTGGGACGGCGCGGTGACGATGATCGTCAAGCCGGCGCAGGCACGCCGCTTCCAGGTCCACGTGCGCATTCCCGGGTGGGCGCGCAACGAACCGGTGCCGAGTGACCTGTATCGCTTCATGGATCCGGCGGGCGCCGCGCCGACTCTGCGCGTCAATGGCGCATCCGTGCCGGTGAACCTCACCAACGGATACGCCACGATCGATCGCACGTGGTCGGCGGGCGATGCCATCACGCTCGACCTGCCAATGCCGGTGCGACGCGTGACCTCGAACGATCAAGTGATTGCCAACCGCGATCGCGTCGCGCTGCAGCGCGGGCCGATTGTTTACGCGGCGGAGTGGGCCGACAATCCGAACGGCAAGGTGCGGAACATCGTGCTGCCTGACGCCAATGCGCTGAGGAGCGAGTACCGCCGCGATCTGCTCAACGGCGTGCAGGTCATCACCGGACGCGCTACCGGCCTCGCCTTCGACGCGAACGGCGCGGTGACGAAAGCCGATCAGCCGTTCATGGCCATCCCCTACGCCGTGTGGGCGAATCGCGGACGCGGCCAGATGGCCGTGTGGCTGGCGCGCGTCGACGCGGCCGCCAAGCCAACGCCATTTCCCACCGTGGTCACCAACGCCGCCATCGCGGCGTCGCCGGTGCCGAACGGCCGTGGCAAGAACGCGCGCAACATCATCGACGGCGAAGAGCCGGCCAGCTCCGCGGATTCGATCGCCTACTTCGACTGGTGGCCCGTGCAGGGCAGCAAGATGGAGTGGGTGGAGGTCACGTTCGAGAAGCCGTCCACGGTGTCATCGTCGGAGGTCTACTGGTTCGACGACACCGGCCGCGGCGGCGTCCGCGTGCCCGCGTCGTGGCGGCTGCTCTACAAGTCCGGCGATCAGTGGTTGCCGGTCGAAACGACCGGTCAGTTCGGCACCGCGCGCAACGCGTGGAATGCGCTGAGCTTCAAGCCGGTCACCACCTCTGCACTGCGGGTTGAACTCGCAATGCAGCAGGGCTTCTCCGCAGGTCTGCAGGAGCTCAAGGTCAAGTAACAACTCACACAGAATCACGGAACCATAGAATTTAAGACCTAAATGTCTGCTGTGATTCTGTGGTTCTGTGATTCTGTGTAGGTTGTCATGGGACTCTACCTTGGTCTCGACTGCTCGACGCAAGGCCTGACCGCAATCGTCATCGAGGTCGATGACCACGTTCGCCGGGTCGTCTTCCATTCGTCGCTGAACTTCGACCGGGATTTTCCTGCGTACGGCACCACCGGCGGCGTGAAGCGCGGCGCCAGCGACTCCGAGGTGTCCGCCTCGCCGCTGATGTGGGCAGATGCGCTCGATCGCATGATGTCGCGCATCGCGCGGGCGGCCGAGATCGATCTCGACAATCTCCGCGCGATCGCCGGCTCGGCGCAGCAACACGGCAGCGTCTACCTGAACCAGGATGCCCCGGCCACCTGGCAGTCACTCGATCCTGCGAAACCTCTGGCGATACAGCTGCCGCACACCCACTCGCGCGCAATGTCGCCGGTGTGGATGGACGCAAGCACCGCTGTCGAATGCCGCGAGATCGAAGACGCCCTTGGCGGAGCGGACACCACAGCGGCGCTCACCGGGTCGCCGGCATGCGAGCGTTTTACGGGCCCGCAGATCAGGCGCTTCTTCAAGCACCAGTCCGCAGCGTATGCGGCGACCACGCGTATCCATCTAGTCAGCTCGTACCTGGCTTCGCTGCTTGCCGGCCGCGACATGCCGATCGATCCGGGTGACGCGTCCGGCATGAACCTGATGGACCTGCAACACAACCGCTGGTCGCCCGAAGCGCTCGATGCCACCGCGCCGGGCCTGTCGTCGCGCCTGCCGCCGATTCAACCGTCGTTTGGAATCGCAGGAAGGCTGTCGTCGTATTGGCAGAAGCGGTACTCGTTGCCTGCGGCGCCGCTGCTGCCATGGACCGGCGACAATCCCTCAAGCCTCGTCGGCACCGGCGTGATCCGCGAAGGCGTGCTCGCGGTGTCGTTGGGCACCAGCGACACCGTGTTCAGCTGCACGACGCAACCGGCCGGCAACTCCTCGCACGTCTTTCGATCGCCCACTGGCGACTTTATGAACCTGGTGTGCTTCCGCAACGGCTCCCTGGCGCGGGAGTGGATCCGGCTCGAGCACCGGCTCGACTGGGCGGACGTCGGCAAGATGCTGGAGAAGGCACCCGGCAACGACGGCTGCGTGATGCTGCCGTGGCTCGAGGCGGAGATCACGCCGCCGATCGCGCATCCCGGGCTCCGCCGCTTCGGGTTCGATCGCCACAATGTGGCGGCCAACGTGCGCGGGTTGATCGAGGGGCAGATGATGGCGCTGGCCAACCATGCCGCCAAGGTCAGCGAGACGCCGATCGATCGCGTCATCGCGACCGGTGGCGCCGCCGTCAATCGAGCAATCCTGCAGGTGATGGCGAATGTGTTCGGCGTCGAGGTCTATCGCCTCGACGTGGAGAACTCCGCCGCGCTTGGCGCCGCGCTGCGCGCGTATCACGCCGATCGCCTGGCCGCGGGCGAGCCGGTGTCGTGGAAGACGGTGGTGAGCGGCTTTACCGATCCGACCCCGGGCCACCGGGTCTCACCGAATCCGAAGCTCGTGGCGATGTATGCGGAGCTGCGAAGGGATTACGCGATCCTCGAGCGCCTGCACAAGGATCGCGCGCCGATCTGCTGAAGATTACCGCTGCACTCCGAAGGCAAACACGGTGCGGGACTTGTACTCCGCTCCGGGCATCAGCAGCGTGGTCGGAAAGTTCTTCTGGTTCGGTGAATCCGGGTAGTGCTGCGTCTCGAGGCAGAAGCCGGCGCGCTGCCCGTACGATTGGCCGCCTTTGCCGATCAATTTGCCATCCAGGAAGTTGCCGGCGTAGAACTGCATGCCCGGCTCCGTCGTCGCAACGTCCATGGTGCGGCCTGACTTCGGCTCGACGACCCGAGCCGCGCGCTGCAGTTCGGGCTCGGCGCTGCGCGACAACACCCAGTTGTGGTCGTAGCCCGATCCGTTCTTGATCTGCGGATGCGCATCGTTGATACGCGCGCCGATCGCGGTGGACTTCCGGAAATCGAACGGCGTGCCTTCCACCGGCGCAAGCTCGCCGGTCGGAATCAGCGTCGCGTCAACCGGTGTATAGCGGTCGGCATCAATCGTCAGCTCGTGACCGAGGATGTCGCCGCTGCCGGCGAGATTGAAATACGAGTGCTGCGTCAGGTTGACGTGCGTCGGCTTGTCGGTTTTCGCCAGGTAGTCGACGATCAACTCGTTGTTGTTGTTGAGCGTGTAGGTCACCTCGACGTTCAGGGTGCCGGGATAACCCTCTTCCCCATCCGCGCTCGTGTAGGTGAACTTGACGGCGCTGCGGCCGGCCATCTCCGCCAGGGGTTCCCCCTTCCAGATCACCTTGTCGAAGCCCTTGTTGCCGCCGTGCAGGTGATTGGGGCCGTTGTTGGTCGCCAGCTTGTACTCGGTGCCATCGATCGTGAAGCGGCCCTTCGCGATGCGGTTGCCGTAGCGGCCGATGATGGCGCCAAAGAAGGGATGATCGCCCAGGTAGCCGGCGATCGAGTCAAAGCCCAGCACGATGTCGCCAAGAGCGCCGGTACGATCGGGAGTCTTCAGCGACGTGATGATGCCGCCGTAGGTGATCGCCTTCACCTCGACGCCGTTCGCGTTGGTCAACGTGAACTGCTCGACAGGCGTGCCGGCGACGGTGCCGAAGGGTTCGCGTTTCACGATCGGGTCAGGTGGCGCGGTTGGCGGCGCCGGTTCCGGCGATCCGCAGGCCACGGCACCAGCCACTAATATCACGCAAAACAGCAATCGCATACGCGCCGTAGGCTATCATCCTTCGCGCGTGAGTTTGCAGTTCGACGGCATCCAGAAATCCTTCGGCGCCATAAAAGCGCTGCGCGGCGTCAGCTTTGACGTCGCCGATGGTGAGGCGCACGCGCTGGTCGGCGAAAACGGCGCCGGCAAATCCACGCTGCTCAAGATTCTTGCGGGGCTGGTCCACGCCGATGCAGGCGTGATGCGGTGGCAGGGCCGGCCGTTCGCGCCATCAAGTCCTCGCGAGGCGATCGAGCACGGCATCGGCATGGTCTACCAG
>DATMJU010000621.1:0-3933 GCA_035553795.1 Vicinamibacterales bacterium | reverse complement strand
GTACTGCACGACCGCCGCGGCGTCTTGTCCGCCCGCCTTCGCGTGAGACATCAGCGTGATGCCGTGAGGGCCCAGCGTCCTTTGGATGCCGGGACGGGCGGCGACCATGGCCCTAACCGCGTCCAACTGCCCCATCATCGCAGCGGAGAAGATCGTTGGCCTCGCGCCGTGCGTGAGCAGGAAGTCCGCAATCGGCTTGTTGCCGACGTGCGCGGCCGCATCGAGGCACGTCTCCCAATCACCGAACCCCCAGTCGATCGACGCGCGCGCCATGGCCGGCTGCTTCTCGACCAGCTCGCGAATGCGCGCGAAGTTGCCGTGCGACGCCCCAACCGCGTCTTTCACGAGTGCCGGATCCTGTTGTGGAAAGGCATCCGCACCATTGATCGCGTACGGAAGCGGTGGTGACGCCTGGCCCCACGCCCTCGTCGCGAGCGCCGTGACACCGAGAGCCGACAAACCTGAAGTGAGGGAGAAGAACGATCGACGAGACAGCGACATGAATACGACCTCCTGCCGCGGTTATCGCAAGGCGGTCGCGTTGAGGGCAATGCAGATCGACTTCAGGACACAACCTGAATCGGATCAATCAGTTAGAAGACGGGTTGAGGACGTGCTCGCGAACCGCGCGTTCGAATTCTTCGACCACGGCGGCTTCCAGACCGCCGACGCCGCCATCCTTCATCACCAGCCTGTTGGCCTTGAGATGCGCTTCGTCCCGGAGACGGATGAAATGCGTGATGAAGCGCAGGCCTGATTCGCCGAGCTGGAGTTGCCCAAGCAGCACGTAGTCGGCCTTCAAACTGCTCTTCACCGCTTGCAGGTTTCGAATGTTGCGCGGTTGCCGGAGGATCGCCGCATTGCCGATCACGGCAACCCGTTCACGATCGAGTTCGGTCAAGCGCGTCACGACGAGATCGGACAGGCCCGACACCATTCGATCGTGCTCCGGCAACCCGGTTTCGTTGTCGAAGATGGAGACACCGATGACGACCGGCTGCGGTTCCATCTGGGATCGCTCGGCCCACGGCGGTCCGAGCGCGTACTGCGCCCAAACTACGGCGATCAACAACACGATGCCGAGAATCGCCACGGGCAGTGATCGCTTCGGCCTGGGCGGATGCGGCGGCGGAAACTGCAACACCGGTGCAACAGCGGCGACGGGAGCAATGGGCGGAACGATGGCAACGGGTGCGATGAACTTGAAGCCGCGCCTGGGAATCGTTTGCACGAATCGCGGATTCTCGCCGCTGTCGCCGAGGGCGCTGCGGACCTGGGAGATGCAGTAGGCCAGCCCGCGATCGAAATCGACGTGCGTGTCTTTGCCCCATACCGCGTCACGAAGCTCTTCGCGCGTAACGATGCCGTCGGCGCGATCGCCACCGCCTTCTGTCGTTCGGGCGAGGAGGAGCGCGAGCGCTTTCGCCGGCTGCGGCTCGAGCGCGGTGATGCGGCCGTTCTTCCGCAGCTCGGTACTGTGGTCGTCGAACTCGAAGGTTCCGAACGTGTATAGCACCGGCAGCCTCGGCGGGCTTACTTGATCACGAGCAGGCGGTAGTTGGCGGAATGGAGGAATTGAATGCCCGCGTCGGTGAGGATCGCGTCATCTTCAATGGGCACCCTGAGTTTCGCGCCGCCCCACTCCGCAATCGGCGTGTAGGCAAAATACTCGAACGAGAACATGTGCTGGTCGTGCATCACGATGGTGGACTGGAAGGGCTGCCACGTGGTGAGCGACGGGCCAATGTCGTGCCCGGTGTTGCCGACCGGGTGAAAGCCGTAGGTCACATCGGTCTTGTCGTCCTTGTTGGGACGATTGAACTCGATCACGCCGAAACCGGCCGCGCGCAACGCAGCGTCCATCGCCTTCATGGTGTCATCGGCGCGCACACCAACCTTGATCGCCTTCTTCACGACGTCTCGCACCGAGATCGCCTTGTCGAACGCGGCCTGGATGCTCTTGGGCGGCGCCGTCTCACCTGGCTTCAGCACGTAGGCGACGCGCTTCACGTCCGTGCCGAAGTTCATCAACTGCACGCCCCAGTCGATCATCATCACGTCGCCGGGCTGGATGATGCGCGAGTTCGAGGTGGCGACGATGCCACTGGGGCCGGTGACGTAGACCGACGGCATGTCGAATTCCGAGCCGAGAGCGCGAGCCAGCAACTGATCCTGCATCCACCACGCGACGTCTTCGAGCGTGGTCTTGCCGGGCGTGATTACCTCGTTGGACAACGCGCGCTCGGTGAGCTGGATCGCAATGCCGGCGGCTTCGCCGAACGCCACGACCTCGGCGGCAACTCGATGCGATCGGAAATCGGCAACCAGCCGCTCAGCAGACACGAATCGCGACGCGAACGTCTCCCCCAGCGTCGTCTTCAGGTGCGCCAGCATCGTCACCGACAGGCCGTCGGCAGGTCCGATCTGGTCCGACATGTTGAGGCCGATGCGCCGCGGGTTGCGCGCCTTGACGTGTTCCGCCAGCGTCGACGCCGGCGCGATGATGTCGTAGGCGCCTGACTCGTTGAGCATGTAGCCGCTGGGGCCGAGGGCCGCGCGTTCGATGCGATCACCGCCGCGGTCCGTGAAGACGTAGTAGCCGATGCCGGTCACGTAGCCGCGCCCCAGGTCGTTCCACAGGGGATCGATGTGGTTCTCCTTGACCGCGACGATCCACATGTCGATGTTGTGGGTGCGCATCGCGCGCGGCAGCACCTGCTCGAACTTGTCGAGGCGAATCTGGCGCTGCATTTCCCAGCGTCGACGCGCTTCCTGGGCCTCGGTGGGCAACACGGTCATCAGCAGGACGACGGCAATCAGGAGTGGCTTCATTTTTTCAATCCGTTACACGAATGGTATCGATTCAGGCGACCATACACGGTTACTAAATCGCCCCTGGGCGCAAACACACACTACGACATGACCCTGCATATGCTACTTGCGCGCTCCGTCCGGAGCGCGATGTTTCTGGCGGCGCTTGCTGCCGCTCCCGGTACCGTCCTCGCGCAGAACCCCCAGAGCAGCGGCATCGACTACGACACCGCGCGCAACGACCGGCGCCTCAAGGCGGCGAAGGCGCAGGGTCCCATCGCGCTTGACGGCAAGCTGGATGAAGCCTCCTGGGCGTCGGCGCCGATGGCCACCAACTTTCTGCAGAACGATCCGCGCGAAGGCCAGCCGGCGACCTACGACACCGAAGTGCGCATGCTGTATGACGACCGCGCCCTCTACATCGGTGTGTTCGCGAAAGATCCAGAGCCAGCCAAGATTATCGTCAACGAACTGCGCAAGGACTTTAACACCGGGTCCGCCGACGGCTTTCAGGTCGTCATCGACACCTTTAACGACGAGCGCAACGGTTATCAGTTCGCCGTCAATCCCGGCGGCGCCAAGTGGGACTCGCAGATGTCGAACGAGGGCCGCGAGCAGAACTCGAACTGGGACGGCATCTGGGACGTCGGGACGCGCATCGGCGAAGACGGGTGGTACGCCGAGATCGAGATTCCGTTCAAGACGCTGAAGTTCGGGCCGGAGGATCTGCAGACCTGGGGCATCAATTTCCAGCGCCGCCTGCGCCGCCTCAACGAGAACAGCTACTGGTCACCGCTACGCCGCATTCACCAGCTCTCGCGCGTGTCGATGGCGGGCACCTACGAGGGGCTCGAAGGGCTTCGGCCGGGCGCGAACGTGCGCGTCAAGCCGTTTGTGTCCGCCGCTTTCAACCAGCTTCCGGGCGTGGATCTCGCTGATGATTACGACGCGGGCTTCGACGTGAAGTACGGCGTGACGTCGGGCCTGACGTGGGACTTCACGGTCAACACCGACTTCTCCCAGGTCGAAGCCGACGAGCAGCAGGTCAACCTGACGCGCTTCAGTCTCTTCTTCCCTGAGAAGCGCGATTTCTTCCTCGAGAACTCCGGCGTGTTCCAGTTC
>DATMJU010000620.1:0-2695 GCA_035553795.1 Vicinamibacterales bacterium | reverse complement strand
CCCCCGCACCGGGCATCAACCCTTGCTGGTTGGCGTAGAGCGGCTGGAAATCGTCGTTGGTGATCGGGTCTTTGTACTTCTTGCGAAGAAACCGCTGCTCGACGAGGACGTCAATCGTCGGCGGCGCCGTGTTGGCGTACTTGCGCTGGAAGAGTCCGATCGCCCGCGCGTACTGCTTGCCGCGGAAGATCAATTCCTCTTCCTTTTCGCGCGTCGCCATGTGCGTCCACACCGGCAGCAGGGCGCTCATCAGCACCGCCATCACGCTCATGCCGACAAGCAGAGCCGCCATCGCGTAGCCACGATCGCCGTGAGCCGGTGACTGCATCCAATTACCCGATGGTTGCCTAAGGTGTCACGATAACTGTTGACGTCGCCGTTGAAGTCTGGCTATTCGCATCTGTCACCGTCGCGGTAAACGTGTAATTACCCTGTTGCGTGCCGGTCGCAAAACGATAGGGCACCGTCACGCTCGATACCGCATTCGAGTTGGAGTAGATGAGAGTTCCATCAGGAGCGGTGACTCGAACGCTCCTCACGGGCGCGCCCGACGAGCCAGTCGTTCCCCCGGCTGCCGCCGTGATGGACAAGACAGTGACCGCTGCCGGGGTCGTGCCGCTCGCCGTCGTCATCGACACTGGATTCGGACTTGCAGTGAGCGAGACAGTTGGCTGGCTCGCGAAATTGATCACGATGGAGTCGGAGGAGATTGAGGTATTGCCGTTGACATCGCGAGCCGTCGCAGTAATCGTGTAGCCCCCGGCGTTGCGATAAACGTGGGTAAAGCTGACGTCTGCCGTGACATTGGTGAAGGTCCGCAACGTACCGTCGCCCAGATCAACGACGACCTGAGCGATCTGCCGAGGAGCCGTGCCGGCGGCAGGAACTGGGACCTTCACTGTGATCGCGACGGGGTCTCCTGCCACACCGTTTGTTGGGGCGTCGACTGTCACTGTTGGCGGTGCCGACACGGTGACCACCACCTCACCCTTGGCAGAACCGGCGAACGCTGTAACCGTGGATGTTTGGGTGGTGCTCAATGTCGTACGCGCAACGCCATTGCCGTCAGTGACCCCGGTCGTTGAACTGAGCGCACCGTTGCTAGCGGTAAACTGCACTTGAACGCCCGGAAGAACGTTGCTCGATTGATCGAAGACAATCGCTGAAATCGTCACCGTTCCGCCGCTTTGCGAAACCTGCGGTGGCGTCGCGCTCACGGAAATGTTGCCGGAAGCGGCAGCAGCCCCGATCTTCACCTCTGCGCCGCTCGTGTTGCTGGAGGTCGCGCCGCCTGAAAAAGCCCTAATGACCGCGGACCCTGAGATGCTGCCAGCGCTGAACGTCACCATCGCGATTCCATTCACCGTTTTCGCCTCGGGAGGGTTCATGCTCCCAAGCGTCGTCGAAAAATTCACGACGGTCCCGTTGTGGACCGGTGTGCCCGATGACTCGATAACGACGGCCCTTACGGCCGTTTCGCCATTCAACGGCAACACGTTCCGATCAACTGAAAGGGTGATGGTCGATCCGGTTGGCGAGGTCAGCGGTACGCGCTGGCACGCCACGACGACAAAGATGGTCGCGGCGGCGATGAGATACAGACGAAGGGTCACGCTCACACTCATTCCAACTCTACCCATGATAGAACGCATTAATCCCATTCCGAATAGCGCGTGCCGTCGAGCGCCACGCGATCCGAGCCGCTCCTCACATCGTCGATGCCGCCGGCCGACGCAGGGTTGTTGGCGTCCGGCTCGGCCTGTTCCGTCTGCCACGTGTCCTTCGACTTCGTCATCGGATCAGTCGGCACTTCGCGAATGTAGCCTTCGCTGACCAGCTCGGCGAGGTCGGCCGGCCACTTGTTCTTGTCGGCGTAGAACTGGTCCATCGCGTCGCGCAGCCGGAACAGGTTCTCCTTGAGCACGGCCTCTTCAGCGCGGGTGACGGAGGAGCGGTACTGCGTCATGCCGACGCTGGCGAGAACGATCACCAGCGTCATGACGATCAGCAACTCGATCATCGTAAAGCCTACCGAGCCGAGCCAGTTCCTGCGCATGTCAGTCCCAGTCGCGGTACTTCGTACCGTCGAGTCCCGTGCCTTGATTCTTCGAGTACACGTCGTACACGTTCTGCCCGTTCCACGACGTCGAGTCGGGCTTGTCCTGGTAGCCGCGCAGACCCCAGTCGTCGTCACCCGTCGTGGGATCGATCGGGATCTTGCGCAGGAACTTCAGCTTGCGCCCGGTCGCGTCGTTGGCCACCGCGACTCCGTCAACCAGCGTCTGCAGGTCCGGCGGATAGCCTTCGCTGTTCGTCTTCAGCTCGGTCGTCGGGATCATCCCCTGGTCGGCCGCGTCCTTGAACTTGTCGATCGCCGTGCGCATCTCGCGCAGCACGCGGCGGAGCTCCGCTTCCCTCGTGCGCTGGATCGTCACCCTCGCCAGCGGCTGCACCGCCGACGCAAGGATCAACACGATCGTCGTGACGACCAGCAGCTCGACGAACGTGAATCCGCGCTGAAAGTTCTTCACGTGCTTGTGTGCCTTCGTGGTCCTACCGAACGGTAATGCCGGCCGGCATGAACTGCAGCGCGGCCGAGTCACCACCCGGAATCGATGCCGAGCCCGACAGGCCCAGCGAACCTGTGCCCGCGGTCAACGGTTCCACCAGCAGCGCCGCCAGCAATCCTGATGTC
>DATMJU010000619.1:0-2624 GCA_035553795.1 Vicinamibacterales bacterium | reverse complement strand
GGTCCTCGTCCCGAAAGACGCGGTCGCGACGCGCGACGGCAAGCGCATCGTCCAGAAGGTCCAGGGCGACACCATCACCATCGTCGAAGTCGTTGAAGGCCTCGCCGACGGCGGACGCGTGCAGATCACCAAGGGCCTCGCGGCCGGTGACACCGTGCTCGCCGACGCGAGACGCCAGATCGCCACGGGCGCGAAGGTCCGCGGCATCGCCGATCAGCGCTAGTTGGAACTGGGAACCAGTAACGAGTAACCAACGCCATGTGGATTTCAGATACATCGATTAAACGGCCCGTCTTCGCGACGATGGTCATCGTGAGCTTCATGGTGCTCGGCGTCGTCTCGCTGGGACGCCTGGGCATCGACCTCTTCCCCGAGGTCAACTTCCCGTTCGTCAACGTGATGGTGCCCTACCCGGGCGCCGGACCGGAAGAAGTCGAGACGCTCGTCACGCGGCCGATTGAAGACGCCGTCGCCGGCATCAACGGCGTCAAGCGCGTCATCTCGACGTCAGCCGAAGGCCTGGCGATGGTCGGCATCGAGCTGCGTCTCGAGATCGACCCGCAGGCGGCAACGGCGGAAGTCCGAGAGAAGGTCGCCGCCATACGCGCGCGGCTGCCAGAACAGATCAAGGACCCGATCATCAACCGCTTCGACGTGTCGGCGCTGCCGATCTCGAGCTACGCGGTCGGTTCGGCGAGCCTGACCTCGGACGTGGTCCGCCGCATGGTCGAAGACGACATCAAGCCGCTGCTCGGACAAATCGACGGCGTGGCGGCGGTGGAAGTCAACGGCGGCCAGGTGCGCGAACTGCAGGTCAACCTCGATCCGCGCCGCCTCGAAGCCCTGAACCTCCCCCTGACCGAGGTCGCCGCGAAGCTGGCGGCCGACAACCTCGACGTGCCCGGCGGCCAGGTGCGCCGTGACGGCAAGGCCGTGTCGCTCCGCACGCAGGGCCAGTACAAGACTGCCTCGGAAATCGAGAACGTGATTCTCCGCTCGACCGGCGGATCGACCGTTCGCGTGAAGGATGTCGGCGAGGTCGTTGACGGCTTCCAGGACCGCACCTCGACGACCCGCCTGAACGGCGAAGACGCGGTGTCGTTCTCGGTCCGCAAGCAGTCCGGCGCGAACACCGTCGAAGTGCAGCGCAAGCTGGACGCGGCGCTGGCCAAGGCGGCGCCGAGCTTCCCGCAACTTCAGATCAAGACCGTGCACACCGACGCCGACATGATCATGGAGAACGTGACCGACGTGCGCGGTCACATCATCTTCGGCGGCATCATGGCGGTGCTGGTCGTGTTCGTGTTCATGCGCGACTGGCGCTCGACGCTGATCACCGCCCTGGCGCTGCCCACCTCGGTCATCGCGACGTTCTTCTTCATGTATGCGATCGGCTTCACCATCAACATGATGACGCTGATGGCGCTGTCACTCGTCATCGGCATCCTGATCGACGATGCGGTGGTGGTGCGCGAGAACATCTATCGCCACATGGAGCACGGCGAGGATCCGTATACGGCGGCGCGCAAGGGCACGTCGGAGATCGGCCTGGCCGTCATGGCCACGACCTTCACGATTCTCGCGGTGTTCCTCCCGGTCGGCTTCATGACCGGCATCGTCGGCCAGTTCTTCAAGTCGTTCGCGCTGACGATTGCGTTCGCGGTGTCGATCTCGCTGCTGGTCGCATTCACGCTCGACCCGATGCTGTCGTCGCGGTTCGTGCGGTTCATCCCGCTCGAGGAGCGCACGCGCACCCGCACCGGCCGCTTCCTCGAGCGCGTCGGCGGATTCTATGACCGCATCGACCAGCAGTATCACCGCCTGCTGTCATGGGCGATCTCGCACCCCTGGAAGATCGTCGCCACGGCGGCCGTCGTGTTCTTCGCCAGCATGTCGACGCTGTCGGTGATCGGCACCGAGTTCGTGCCAGTGGAGGACCGCGGCGAATTCGCTGTGAACGTCGAGGTGCCCGCCGGTACGGCGTTCGAACAGACGGTCGCGTACGTCGAGACCGTTGAAGCGGTGGTCAAGCAATTGCCCGAAGTGAAGCAGATCTTCTCGACGGTGGGCTTCGAAGGCAGCCCTCTGAAGGCGTCGCTCCGGGTCAAGACCGGCAAGAAGCGCGAGCGCGAGCGCGGACTGGCGGAGCTGAAGGAAGACGTCCGCAGCCGGCTCAAGCAGATCCCGATGCTGAAGATGACGGTGGCCGATCCGGAATTCATGCAGGGCGCGCCGACGCAGGCGCCGCTCAGCGTATTCCTGCGCGGTGACGACATGACCGAACTGCTCCGCCTGAACGAAGAGGTCGTGCAGAAGGTCAAGGCGGTCCCCGGCGCGGTGGACGTGGACAGCACCCTCGAGACCGGCCAGCCGGAAATGGTGGCCGACGTCAATCGCAGCGTCGCCGCCGATCTCGGCTTCGAAGTCGGCACGGTCGCCATGCAGTTGCGCGGCATGGTCGAGGGCATCGTGCCCACGCGCCTGCGCGAGGACGACAAGGAGTACGACATCCGCGTGAGGCTGGCGCCGGAGTTCCGCAACGACTTCGAGACCATTTCGCGCACGCCGCTTTACTCGCCCACCGGCTCGGTGGTGCGCACGCGCGACATCGTGACGCTGAAGCC
>DATMJU010000618.1:0-11045 GCA_035553795.1 Vicinamibacterales bacterium | reverse complement strand
GGCCACATCGACATAGCAGAGCTGGGTGAACCCGATTCCACGCTCGCCTGGTATACAGGCGAGCGTGGAATCGGGTTCACCCAGCTCTGCTATGTCGATGTGGCCCACGCGGTAACATCGGGACGATGACGAACCAGCCGGCACGCTCATCCGCAATCGGCACCATCGCCGGCTTCGCGCTCGGCGCGATCGCCGCCACGCTCTTCACGCTCGCTATCGTCTGGTTCTTCCGCGATCCTTCGCGCGTTGACGTCAGCCGCCCCACAGTGGTGCAGCAGATCCAGCAGCTTCAGCGGCTGGAGACCGTCGTCTTCAACATGGAGAAGATCGTGTCGGGCAGCCAGGAGAGCAAGTACTTGCCTCGGATGCTCGCCGGGGATCGCCTGTTGCTGATCGTGCACGGCGAGGTCACGGCCGGCGTTGATCTTGGCGCGCTCGTCGACTCGCAGATTCGCATCGATGACAAGACGGTGACGATCGCGCTGCCCGAGCCGTCGGTGTTCTCGACGCGCCTCGACAACGCGCGCACGCGGGTCTACGCGCGCGAGACGGGGCTGTTCACCAGTCCGGATCCGGAGCTCGAGTCAGAAGTCCGGCGCGAGGCCGAGCGCCAACTGACCCAGGCCGCCCTCGACGGCGGCATCCTCAAGACCGCGTCCACCAACGCCCGGGCAACCTTGACCAGCTTGCTGCAAGGGCTGGGATTCGACGCGGTTCGGTTCTCCGAAGAAGACTGATATATAATTCAAAGTTCCGACCAGCACCGCGGTCCACTCAGAGCGGAGAGGTACCGAAGTGGTCGTAACGGGGGCGCCTCGAAAGCGTCTTGTCCGAAAGGGCACGTGGGTTCGAATCCCACCCTCTCCGCCATCCCGACGCAACATGTCGCGTTCGCTACCCGGATGGCGGCGCGGCAAGTAGTCGCTCGAGACCGTCGAGGATCAACTCCAGGCCGAAGCTGAAGTCCATCCGTCCGTCATGCGTGCCGTCCGCCACCTTCTCGGAGATCTTTCGCATGTAGGGGTACTTCTCCGGCGAGAGCATCGGCAGAAAGGCCTGCGCGGCGCTGGCATACTCCTCGGGCTCGACCGGAAAATTCTGTTCCTGCAGCGTGAACCCGTAGATATGGCAGTCGAGCGCGTTCCACGCGCGATCGGTCAACGCGTACGAGAAGCCGGCCTCCAGCAGACAGCCCACGGTGGCATCGATGTAGTGCAGCATCGCGGGGCCGACGTTGATCCGTGACACGAGCAGCGCCGTGGCCCACGGGTGACGCCGCAGGACGGCATGGGCCGAGGTGGCCCGGCGTCGCATCGCCTCCTTCCAATGCACGCCAATCTCGGGCGCCTCGATCTCCGACACCACCCGTTCGACCATGCCGTCAAGCAGATCGTCGCGGCTGGCCACGTGGTTGTACAGCGACATCGCCTCGACCCGCAGCGCCACGGCCAGTTTCCGCATCGATAGCGACTCGAGCCCGCCACGATCGGCGAGCGTGACCGCGGTCGACAACACCTTTTCACGACTCAGCGGCGCGCGCACGCGCGGCCGGCGGGACTTCGCACCGCGCGGCGCCGAGGCACGCGCGCCTGGACGGAACTTTGACATACTTACACCGTAAGTTGTATAACCGAGTGCATTGGCTTACGCCGTAAGTTTATAGCGCCGCGCCCAAGGAGTTGACCGTCCCAATGTCGTCCACACTGTTGCTCTCAGTCTTTTGCCTCATAGTTTATGGCGCTCCCGTCACGGCTCTCACCGCGGCGGGGTTCGGCGGCCAGAACGCGGCACCTCAGACGCCGTCCCCCCGCGTTCGACTGGCAGGCGTCGTGGTCGACGTCGCCACCGGCATGCCCATTCCCGGAGCACATCTTACCGCTGGCGCCGAAACCGCTACGGCCGCGGCCGACGGACGCTTCACGCTGGACGCGCCGGCTGGAACCGTCACCCTGGTCGTCTCGGCCATCGGCTACCATCCCGCCAGCACCGTCGTGGACGCAAGCCAGCGACGCACTATGGATATTGAGTTCGCCCTCGCCGCCGACACCGGCTATGCCGAACGCCTCGACATCGTGGCTGTCGCTCCAACGAGCTCACCGACGGCGGAGAGCGTGCGCCCGATCGATGTGCTGCGGACTCCGGGGGCACTCGATAACGTGTTCCGGACGCTGCAGACCCTCCCCGGCGTGATGGCGGCCGACGAGCTCGGCAGCCGCCTCGCGGTCCGCGGCGGCACCCCCGACCAGAACCTGACGATGATGGACGGCGTGGAAGTGCACGATCCGTTTCGGCTGTTCGGGCTCGCGAGCGCGTTCAACCCGGAGACGATCCACAAGTTCGAGCTGGCCACCGGTGGCTTCAGCGTGAAATATGGTGACCGGCTCGCCAGCCTCCTCGTCGTCGAGAACCGCGATGGACGCGCCGGGCGCGTGGGCGGCACGGCCGCGCTCAGCGCGACGGACGGCAACGTTGTGCTGGAAGGCGGATTGCCGGGCGGAGTCCGCGGATCGTGGCTCGCCACGGCGCGCCGGACGTACTACGACCTCGTCGCCGAGCGCTTCATCGACCAGGGCCTGCCGGGGTTTCAGGACGTGCAAACGCGCGGACAGTGGTTGCCGACCGACCGCTCACGCGTCACGTTGTTCGGACTACGAAGTCGTCAGGCCGCCAACGTCACGCTGGACGAGCAGAAGGTCACGGGCAGCTTCCGCGACGACACCGCCAACGATCTTGGCTGGACGCGCCTTGAACTGCCAATCGGCCGCTACGGCAGCTCGCTGAGCACGTTCGGGTGGTCGCGGACACATGCACGGTTCGGATTCGGCCTCGCCATCGACAGCGGCAACCTGCGGTCGAACAGTCCGACAGACGACGATCCCCCGCTGCTCGATAGCGGCTTCGACTACGGGCTTCGCATCGATGACCTGTCGTTTCGTCAGGACGTCAGCTGGGTCGTCGGTCAACACGCGATCGACGCGGGCTTCGACAGACACGAACTGACCACACGCCTGCGGTTCGCGTACTCGGGCGACCACAATCCCATCGCGGCCAATGGCTCGAGCGTTCAGGGCGGGTCCGGCCTGCCTGACCTCCTGTTATCGACCCCGGCCGCGTCACGCGGCAGCGCGTGGCTCCAGGAGACGTGGCATGCGCGCGCGAACCTTACACTCCAGACTGGTGTGCGTTTGGACCGATCGTCGATCAGCCAACGCACGACAGTGTCGCCTCGAGCGACAGCATCGTGGGCAGGCGCGCACGGCACAACCGTCACGGCCTCGACGGGCAAGTACACCCAGAGTCCCGGTTACGAGAAGCTGTCGAATAGCGACTACACGCTGGATCTGACCCACCCTGAGGCCGGCCGCCTCTCGAGCGAACGCGCCTGGCTGACATCGGTGGCCGTCGAACAGCGTCTGCCGCGCGGCTTCACGCTGAAGGCCGAAGGGTACCTGCGGCGATTCGACGACCTCCTCATCGGGCGTCTGGAGACGGAGCACGAGCGCCGAACGCGAGTGTCGCAGTACGACTTTCCATCCGAACTCCTTCACCACGTGCCCTCGGCACCCTCCATCACCGTAGTGCCAACGAACAGCGGCGCCGGCCGCGCACACGGATTCGACGTGATGGTCTCTCGCACATCGGGCGCGCGTGTCAGTGGCTGGGCCAGCTACACGTGGGGTCGCGCGATACGTGAGGCATACGGGCGTGAGTATCCGTTCGAGTACGATCGCCGTCATGCATTCACCGCGGTCGGCGCCTTGCAGCTGACCCCGCGCTGGTCGATCGGGACAACGACGCGACTGGCGTCTGGATTCCCCTACACGGCGCCGCGCGGCGTGCGGGTGGTGGGCATCGAGGACGGCGGCGACGGCGACCTCGATAACAACACCGAAGAACTCGTGCCGCGTCGTGACGCCGCCGGCCTGCTAGTCTATGCGCCGGACCTTGGCTCGGTAGCGGACCTTCGCAATGCGCGCCTCCCCGTGTTCGCCCGCGTGGACCTCCGCGTCACCTGGCGCCCTCGTGGGACAGCCGGACGGTGGGAGGTGTACGCCGAAGCACTGAACATGCTGAATCGCAAGAACGCGTCAGCGCTCGACCCGCGGCTCGAATACGACCCCGCGTCCGACCGTCCCCGAGTCGTCGAGGAGCCAATTGGGTCCATTCCGCTCCTGCCAACACTCGGCGTCCGCTTTCGTTTCTAATGAGCATGATGTCTGTCCTCACCGAGCGACTAGCGCAGCAGCCACGAACCCTGTTTCTCGTGGATGGAGTCGGCGCCCTTGTCACGGCGGTGCTCATTGGCATCGTGTTGCCGGGGCTCGGCGAGCACATTGGCATGCCCGGACCTGTGCTTCGGGCACTTGCGCTGACGGGCGCGATCTGTGCGGCGTACTCGTTGACGTGCGCGGCGGTGCAACCGAAGCGCTGGCCGCGCTACCTCCAGGTGATCGCCATCGCGAACGCTGGCTATTGCCTGGTCACGGCCGCACTTCTGATCCGCTTCGCTGCAGCGCTTCACGTGTTGGACTGGCTCTACTTCGTGGGCGAGATCGCCGTGGTGGGGGCGCTGGTGACGCTGGAACTACGCGTCGCACGCGCGGCCACGTGACGATGCGCGCGGTAGTCGTAGAGCGGTACGGTCTACCAGAAGTCGCGCGAGTCGTCGAAGTACCGAGACCGAGTCCCCGCAAAGACGAGGTGTTGGTGCGGGTGGTCGCCGCGGCGGTGACGTCGGGCGACGCGCGCATTCGCGCCGGGAGGTTCCCTCCAGGATTCGGGGTGCCCGCGCGGTTGGCCTTTGGCCTGCGCGGTCCGCGACGCCGGATCCTTGGCTATGTCTTCTCCGGCGTTGTCGAGGAGGTGGGAGCGGGCGTAGCCAACATTGCGCCCGGACATACCGTGTGCGGCATGACCGGGATGTCGATGGGGGCGCACGCCGAGTACGTCAGTGTCGCGGCCCGGAGGGTCGCTGCTGTGCCGAGCGGCGTCAGTCATTCCGATGCTGCGGGGCTGCTCTTTGGTGGCTCGACGGCGCTGTACTTCCTCCGCGACCGGGCGTTGGTACGGCCCGGCATGACGGTGCTGGTCAATGGTGCATCTGGCGCAGTGGGCTCGAACGCCGTGCAATTGGCCAGGCACTTCGGAGCGACGGTAACAGGCGTCACGAGTGCCCGCAACGCCGACTTTGTTCGACGTCTCGGCGCCGAGAGGGTGATCGACTATGCGATCAGCGATGTACGCACGCTGCGCGACCGGTTCGACGTCGTGTTCGACGCTGTCGGCAACCTGTCGATCGCGTCGGGCCGCCCGCTGCTGCGCGACGGCGGCGTGCTCGTGCTGGCCGTCGCAAGTTTGTGGGATATGCTGCGCGCTCGTCGCGGCGTCGTGGCCGGATCCGGGCCCGAACGCGCAGCGGACTTCGAGTGGTTACTGCAGATCCTAGCGGCGAACGAGCTGACCGTCGTCGTCGATCGTACCTTCTCCCTGGACCAGATCAGCGACGCCTACCGGCTCGTGGATAGCGGGCACAAACGGGGGAACGTGATCGTACGACCGTAGACGCGCCTGCCCGATCGCACCGCCACTCATGGGGCGACAGCGTCGTAGTACCACACGCGCGTGATGCGGCCGTTCACCACCTCGTAGACCGCCATCGCCGATTGTGACCGCTCGCCACGCGGCGACTGCCAGGTGACACGCTCGTGGACCGCGACGTGTGAACCAACGAAAAACGAGGATTGGATTCGCGAAGACACGCCAGGCGTCGTCTCGAAGTAGCGCGCGAGATACTTGCTCAGCGCTTCCCGCCCTGTGGTTTCGACCTTGACGCCGTCCCTGGTCACGGTCAACCAGCGGATGTCTTCCGACACCTGTTCAACGAAGCCGCCGGCATCGTGCGCGTTGAACGCTGCGTACACCCGCGCGACCGTGACGGTGGGGTCGGTTGCCTGGAAGCCGAGCGACAGCGCGGCCGTGATGAGAAGAAGGTGCATCATGTTGCCGCGAATACTACTGACAAATGCGGCCCATGCCAACATTGTTGACATGGCTGGCACAGTAGTGCCTACAATGTCGGCAATGCAGTCCCCATTGGGCGAATTCGAGGTCATGGTGCTATTGGCGGTGCTCCACCTCGCTGATGCCGCGTACCCGCCGTCCGTGCGTAGCGAAATTGAGCGACGCGCCCGCCGCAAGGTGGCGCGCGGAGCGATCTACGTCACCCTGGACCGGCTCGAGTCCAAAGGCCTGCTGTCGTCGGCCTCAGCCGACGAACACACCCCGGGTGCCCGTCCCAGGAGAACCTATCGGGCGACACAGCGAGGATTGCGTGCGTTACGGCGGGCGATGGCAGCCGTGGAACGGATGAAGGCCGGCCTCGAGCCGGTCCTGAACCAGTCGTGAGCAATCTGCCCCGGCCCTGGCGCTGGCTGTTGCGCGCGGTCTTGCCCACAGCGAGAGCGGACGCCATCCTGGCCGACCTCGAAGACGACTATGCGCGCGAGCCTCGAGGCGCGCGAGCCGCACTGTGGCTGACACGCGAAGTCGCATCGCTGTTCCTGTCCTACATGCTTGCCTCGGTTCAGGAGCTCAGGCGATCGGCCCCGATGTGGATTCGCGATCTACAAATGGCCTGTCGCGGTCTTCGTCACGGGCCACTCGCGGCGCTGGGGGCGTCCGCGATGCTGTCGGTGGGCCTGCTCGCCGT
Source organism: Vicinamibacterales bacterium (assembly GCA_035553795.1). GTDB lineage: Bacteria > Acidobacteriota > Vicinamibacteria > Vicinamibacterales > UBA2999 > 12-FULL-67-14b. Next base: position 4,336 of record DATMJU010000618.1, on the reverse strand, counting down.
CGTCATCACGGCGGGCATTGCGTCCGTCCTGGTGTTCCGCCCCGTGAGCGTCACGCATGGTGACGCGCTGCGCCGGGTTGCCACCGTCGATCAGCGCGGCAGGCTCGGCACACGACTGTCGAATCCCGAGCTTGATGTCATTCGAGAGCACGTCGGTGATGCCGGACAGACGGCGTCGGTCTTTCTGTTACCGGCGGTGATTCGCGCAGCCAACACTGACGTGCAAACGATGGTCGAGATCGTCGATGGTCAGTACTTCTCGCTGATCGGCACACGGCCAATAGTCGGTCGAGGGTTGGCGGCAGCAGATGGCCGGCCCGGTGCGCCTCCCGTCGCCGTGATTTCTGAGCCGTTCTGGCGGCGCCGGTTGGGTGCATCCCGCGATGTGCTGGGGACCATCGTTGAGGTCAATCGAACGCCCTACACCATTGTTGGCGTGGCCGAATCGCCCGGATCCGGTGGCTTCATCGGAGCGTCCGTCGACGGCTGGTTACCGGCAGGCACGGCAGACGCGGTAATGGAGCGCGGCTGGCGCACGGATCCCGACAAGCGATTGTTCTCCGCCTTTATCCTGCCGGCGAACCGCGCCGAGCTCGACTCGCGATTACAGGGCGCATCGGTCGCCCTGGCTCGCCTCTTTCCTGAACAGTGGCGTGAGCGACGAATTCAGATGGCGGATGCCACCGCGATGATCGGCTCGCAACGCAGTGCCGTCGCCATGCTGCTCGCCATCCTTGCGGGCCTTTCGCTGTTGATCCTCGCGACCGCCGCATCGAATGTTGGCGGGCTGCTGCTGGCGAAGGCCGCCGCGTCGCGGCGACAGGCGGCCATTCACCTGTCGCTTGGGTCCGGCAGGGCGGTCATGATCCGCAGGCAGTTGATGGAGGGCGCGATTCTTGGCGTCGCCGGTGGCGTAATGGCCATCGCGACGTACGTCGCGGCTCGACCACTGTTCGAGGAGATCTCGCTGTTGCCGACGCTGGCTCTGCGCTTGCAGCTGCCGCTGAACCGGCAACTGGTCGCGACGGTGTTGGGCGCGGGCGCAGGCGTCGGCCTGCTGCTGGCAATCGGGCCCGCGATCTGGGGCACGCGCAGTGACCTCGCTGACATGCTGCGCGACTCCGAACACCGCACCGGTCACGCACGAGGGCTGACGCGGTTACGCCGTGTGCTGGTCGCCGTTCAGGTCTGCTTTTCGCTCGCGCTACTCATTGGCGCCGGCCTGTTCGACCGCAGCATGAGCGCGCTTTCCAATGTCGATCTTGGGTTCGCCCGTGATGGGCTGGTGGCGATGGACTTCGACGTGGAGCCATCGAACACAACCGCGACGGACGTGAACGGGTTGGCCGGCCTGGCGTTGTCCCGCGCCCAGGCCTTGCCCGGCGTCACCGCCGCGGCGATGTCGAGCCGGGCACCGATCGATTCCTCGACGCCGACGGTTGAAGTTCGTGCAGGCGATTCCAGCACCCCAATCGGCGAGGTCACGTTCTACCTGGCAACAAGCCGGTACTTCGAGACCGTTGGGATTGACCTGATCGCTGGTCGCGTATTCACAGAAGCCGAGACAGCCGCGAAAGCCGACGTCGCCATTGTCAACGCGTCGCTGGCCGCGCTGTTATGGCCGGGCGAAGATGTTGTCGGTCGTGCCTTACGCATGGCCGATGGCACGTCGTTGCGTGTTGTGGGTGTCACGGCAAACTCGAAGTACCGCTCGCTCGACGAGCTGGACCGGCCGCACCTGTACCGGCCCTCACCACCGGCGATCGGGATGACGCTGCTTGCGAGAACGACAGGAGACCCGCGGGAAATGCTGCGGGTGCTGCAGGCTGAACTCGATACGGTCGGTCCGGGACTGGTCGGCTTCTTTCCCCGAACGCTGCGGGATCATCTCGCGATTCAACTGCTGCCGACGCGCGCCACCGCCGCTGCAGCCCGCGCGCTGGGCGCGCTTGCATTGCTGCTCAGCGCCGTCGGCCTCTACGGATTGATCTCGTGGTTCGTTGAATTGCGTCAACGGGAGATCGGCGTGCGCATGGCTCTCGGGGCGACGGCACGCGATGTGCGCCGTCTCGTCGTGCGCCAGGCCTTCGCCGCCGCGATTCCTGGAATCGGGGCGGGGGTGATGCTCGCGATCGCGCTCGGTTACGTTGCTCGATCGGCACTGTTTGGCGTCTCGCCGTTCGAGCCAGCCTCGATCGTCGCCGCCACCGTGGTCGTGCTCGTAACTGTGTTCGCGGCCAGCTATCCGCCGAGCCGACGCGCCACGAGCGTCAGCCCTGCCACCGCATTCCGGCAATAGCGAGACGCCGAGACGCGCGGACAACAGTCCCACGCTTCGTCCCTTTGTTGCGGACGTCGTGGCGGTTCGTGGCAGCATGTCGCGATGACGATTTCCCCTGCCACCGGGCTGGCGCTGCTGCGTGCGGGCATTGCCGCCGTCTTGATCGCGCACGGCGTCGCACGCGCGTGGCTCGGCATTGTCGACGATTTCGGAGTCGTCTTTGGGCAATGGGGCTTCCCCGCCGGGTTCGCACTGGCGTGGACGATCACCATCGTCGAGATCGCCGGCGGCGCGCTGCTCGCCGCGGGAATGTTCGTCGTGCCGTTGTGCGCCTGGTTCGCGTTTCAGCTGCTGATGGGCATCTACTTGATCCACGGCCGTGCCGGCTGGTTCGTCGTCGGCGCCGGAAGAAACGGTATGGAGTTCAGTGTCGTGTTGCTGCTATGCCTGCTGGTGATCGCGCTGACTGCGCCGCGCTCCCGTCACTGACGCAACCAGGCTCAGCCACGAGCCTTTCGTGTCGCGAGCACCACAAATGGTGAGGTCGCCAGGGCGGCAATGAGTGCGAGCGTGGGAAATCCCCAGGCACTCACGACGACGCCAGAGAGAGCGCCGGCCGATGCTCCGGCCAGTCCCATGGCGACGTCGGACAGGCCCTGGGCCGACGTCCGTAACTCCGCAGGCACCGATTCGCTGAGCAGTGTGGAGCCTGCGACCATCGTGCACGACCAACCCAAGCCAAGGATTACCAGGGCGGCCGCCAGGTAGTTGGTATCGCTTCCGGCACTGCCCGCCACGGCACAAGCCGACACCAGCAGTGCGATCCCTGTGAGGATCATCGCCCGGCGCCCGAAGCGGTCGGTGAGCCAGCCGACCAGCGGCGAGAATGCGTACATGCCCGCGATATGAAGGCTGAGGACCACGCCGACGAGGCGTAGCGTATGTGCGGCGCCGTGTCCCGCGCTGCGGATGTGGACAGGTGTCATCGCCATCACACCAACCATGACCAGGTGGCCCACTGCTACGGCCGCGACTCCCAGTCGCGCCGGCGGATTCGACGCGACAGCGCGGAGGGCTGCGCTCATGCCGACTCGTTGTCGAGGAGCGCCACTGTTGGCATCCGATGCAACACGGCGCGCAAGCACCGCGGGATCGGGTCTCATCAGCAACGTGAGCACGCTGGCCGCCACCACAAACAGCAGCGCCGAAAACACGAATGGTCCCGCCAGCGTGGGGATACCGTAATCGACGAGTGACTCGCCGGCGGCAGCAGCCAGGTTCGGACCGGCAACCGCACCGAGCGTCGTCGCCCACGCCACGATCGAGAGGTGGCGACCGCGTCGTTCTATGGGCGCAAGGTCCACGGCCGCATATCGTGCCTGCAGGCTTGCGGCGGTTGCGCCTCCGAAGAGGATGAAACTCGAGAACAGGAGCGCGACGCTGTTGTATACGGCAGCCAGGACGATGGCGATCGACCCAACGGCGGCGGCGAGGTAGCACCCCGTGAGACTCAGCCTGCGACCGCTTTTATGCACGATTGCGGTTGCCGGCAGCGCCAGCAGGGCGGCGCCGACCACCGTGGCGCTCTGCGAGAGACCTGACACAGCCACGCCGCCAAGGTCGGCAGCGAGCAGCGCTCCTACGGATGCACCCACCCCAACGCCAACGCCGCCGATCACCTGTGCCGCGAACAACACTCGGAGCGTGCGACGTTGGACGCCAACCAGTTCCGTTATGACCTTCTCCACTTGATTACACTATCAAGTTGATGACGACAATGAAGGGCGCGCGATGAAGCGAATTGGGTTTCTCTCCTTCGGGCACTGGAGCGACTCGCAAGGTTCGCAGGTCCGCTCCGCATCGGACGCCCTGCTGCAGTCCATCGACCTCGCGGTGGCCGCCGAAGAACTCGGCGCCGACGGCGCATACTTCCGCGTCCATCACTTCGCACAGCAACTTGGGTCGCCATTCCCATTGCTCGCCGCGGCCGGCGCGCGCACGTCGCGGATCGAGATCGGCACCGCCGTCATCGACATGCGCTACGAGAATCCACAC
>DATMJU010000617.1:0-5151 GCA_035553795.1 Vicinamibacterales bacterium | reverse complement strand
TTCGGCACGCGCACGTCGATCTTGAAGTGGCGGTTACGCTCGTCAACCTCCGGCGCAATCGCGGCGAGCTGGCCGAAGAATGCCTGGCCAGGCTTGGCCTGCACGGACACGTTGGCCTTCATGCCGACGCGAAGGCGGCCCGCCTCGAGTTCCGAGACGCCGGCTTCGAGCTTCATCTCGCGAAGGTCGGCGACGACGACGATCGGCTTGTCGCCGGGCATCGCGCCGGCGTCGTAGTTGCGCTCGACGATGAAGCCCGTGACGGGCGACGTCACCGTGGTGTTGTTCTGGACTTCCTTCGCGCGGCGCAGGGCCGCGTTGGCCTGCGCAAGGTTCGCGGTCGCGAGGTCACGCTGCGCCACGCTGGCGCGGTGCGCGGTGTTCGCGGCATCCAGGCGCTGGCGGGGCAGCGCGCCCTTGTCGAACAGGTTCTTGGCGCGATCATTTTCGAGCAGGGCGTTGGCGAGCGACGCTTCCGCGGTCTCGAGCGCGGCCTTGGCGACCGCGACGGCGGCGACGGACGCGTCGACCTGCGCGTCGATCTCGCGGCGGTCGATGGTCGCAATCGTTTGCCCCTGCGTCACCGCATCGCCGATGTCGACGAGCACGCGTTCAAGGGTGCCCGGCAGCTTGGGCTTCACCGGAACGCGGCTGCGCGGCGCGAGCGTGCCCGAGATCTCGAGGGCCGACTCGATGGTGCCGGACGAGGCGGTCACCACCGGCACGTCGATGATCGTCGCCACCGGCGCCGTGGGGTCCGGCGCCGCTTCAGCGGTGGTGGACGACGAGCCGCACGCCGTGAGGAAGATGGACGAGCTGAGGATCAGGGCAGAACCAACAACCACGAAACGATTACGATTCATGAGTACGCACTCCAGCGGGAACAGGGGCACCCGCGATGCCTTCTTCGGGGCACTTGCACGAGACAAACGTAGTGGTCACGCCGGCCTGCAGGCCGGCAATGGTGGCGTTCAGCACGTCGCGCGCGAGCGCGTCGTAGTCCTCGCCGCTGGCGAGGCGATGGCGGATGCCGACGACCGCGGGGCCGATGAGCGAGGCCCACAACATGTGCATGGCGGCATTGGGGCTGAGCGTCGCCGGGAACTTGCCCGCATCGATGGCCAGTTGAATGGCTGACACCGCGTGGGTCAGCATCTGCTGCAGGAATTCGAAGCCTTCCCACTGCTGCGTGATGCGCGGCACCGAGCGATCGACGAACATCAGCTCGAAGTAGGCCGGGTGCTCCTGGGAGAATTCGTAGAAGGCCCACCAGCAGCCGCGCACGTTTTCGAGCGGGTCGGCGGTGGACATGGCGGCGCGGACTTTTTCATCGAGGCGATGAAAGCCCTCGGCGGCGAGCGCGAGGAAGATGTCGTCCTTGCTCGCGAAGTAACTGTAGATGGCGGCGGGGCTGTATTCGATGCGTTCGGCGATCTTGCGGATCGAGACGCTCTGATAGCCTTCAGCGACGAAAAGGTCGCGTGCCGCGGTGAGAATGGAGGCGGTGACCGCCTGCCGTTCCCGGTCCTGTCGTTCTTTTGTGCCCATGTGTTCCGATTGAAGGGGGCGGACCTGCCAGGTCTGCCGAGCTAAACAGTGTTCAACCTTCAAATGGTGTTAGACGAGGGAGGGGTTTTGCAAGTTCCTATTTTCACAAGCTGGCGGAGTATTCGTCGTAACTAGCTGACAGATATGACTTTAGTTCTAGCCATTATTTTTGCGATCGGCGGCGTGGTCTGTCACCAGAAGCCCGAGCGCTCGTTCTTCATCGACGCGCATCAGTTGCCGGTCTGCGCGAGGTGTACCGGCCTCTACCTTGGAGCCGCCGCCGGCTTCTTGTTCTGGATCGGCCGCAAGGTGGCTGGTGGCTGGCGGCCACGGATGGTGCCTCCGCGCAGCGCTCTCGCAACGCTGGCCGTTGCTGCGGTCCCGACGATCGTCTCGGTTGGCAGCGCCATGGTTGGCTTGTGGGACGGCACCAACATGACGCGCGCGGTGCTTGCGCTCCCACTGGGCGCCACTGCCGGCGCCATCGTCGCGGCGGTCGCGGCAAAAGACCTGAGGTAAACTCGCTTCGTGCCTCCAGCTGCGGTGTGTGTGGTGTCCTGGCTCGTGCCCGGCGCCGGTCATCTGATGTTGGGGCGCCGCAACAAAGGCCTGATCTTCCTGGTCGCGCTGCCCCTGATGTTCGCCATCGGGCTGGCGCTCGAAGGCCGCCTTTTTCCTTTCATCGTTGCTGAACCGCTGGTCGGCCTCGCTGCCGTCGCCAACCTCGGGATGGGCGTGCCGTACTTCCTCGCGAAGGCCATGGACCTCGGGCAGGGCGTTGTGACCGCCTCATCGTATGAGTACGGCAACACGTTCCTGATCGTCTCCGGTCTTCTCAACATGCTCGTGGCGATCGACGCCTACGACGTGCGCCTCGGACGCAAGTAATGACCAGCCACCTCGGTTTGATGATCCTGTTCGCCTTCTTCGTGTCGCTGATCTTCGCAACGATCGCGAAGGACGCGCCCGCGGAGCAGTTCAAGCTCGGGGCGCGGATGTTCGGGACCTTCCTCGCCGCGGCGCTCGTGCTCGGGTGGGTGATGCGTCTCTTCCCCCTGTGATTCGTCCGCACCCCGCGGCGCACAGTCCGCGTCGCGGGGGCGTCGCGTTGTGGCTGCCCGTCGCGCTCTACATGGGCGCGATTTACTACGGCGCCGGCATGAGCCAGACCCCCGGTCCGGCCGCGCAGTTCTCGGATACCTTCCTGCACATGGGTGGCTACGTCGGCCTGGCCCTGTTGACGCTCCGCGCCACCTCGGGTGGACGATGGAGCGGGGTCACACCGCGCGCCCTTGGCCTGGCGTTCGTCATTGCCACCGTGCACGGCGCCACGGTCGAAATCGAGCAGATGTTCGTCCCGTCGCGCTTCGCGGAATGGCGCGACCTGTGGAACGACATGATCGGCGCCGCGCTCGGCCTGGCCATTGGATGGCTCTGGGCGAAATCGCGCTGGGGTAAAATGAACGGTTGAATGACCTTTGAAAACCTCCTCATCGAGCGCGACGACGCCGTCGCCATCCTCACCTTCAACCGCCCCAAAGTCCTCAATGCGCTGAATACGCAGACGCTGACGGAGCTGTCGAGCGCCATCGAAGCGTTCAAGGCTGACGCAGGCGTCCGCGCGGTGGTGCTGACCGGATCGGGCGAGAAGTCGTTCGTCGCCGGCGCCGACATCAACGAACTGGCGGTGCAGACGCCCGTGCAGGGCAAGGAGCACGCGCGCCGCGGCCAGCAGATCTTCGACCAGATCGAGCAGATGGGGAAGCCGGTCATCGCCGCCATCAACGGGTTTGCGCTCGGCGGCGGTTGCGAGCTTGCGATGGCGTGCACGATGCGCATCGCGGCTGACACCGCGCGGTTTGGCCAGCCCGAGATCAACCTCGGCATCATTCCCGGCTACGCCGGCAGCCAGCGGCTCCCGCGCCTCGTCGGTAAGGGCATCGCGCTCGAGATCATGCTGACTGGCGACATGGTGCCTGCGCAGCGCGCCTACGAGATCGGCCTCGTCAACAAGGTCGTGCCGGCCGCCGAGTTGATGACGGAAGCGAAGAAACTCGCGCACACGCTGGCGTCCAAGGCGCCGATTGCCGTCCGCTACATCATTGAAGCCACCAATCAGGGGCTGGACATGTCGTTCCCCGAGGCCGAGTACCTCGAGACGGCGTTGTTCGGGACGATCGCGTCTTCCGACGACATGAAGGAAGGCACGCGCGCGTTCCTCGAGAAGCGCAAGGCCGTCTGGCAAGGCAAGTGATGCGAATTGCCATTGTCGCCGCGCGCTTCAACGACTTCGTGACCGACCGCCTGGTCGAGGGCGCGCAAGCGGCGCTGCGTGACGCCGGCATCGACGATCGCAACGTGGATGTCGTGCGGGTGCCGGGCGCGTTCGAAGTGCCGATGGCCGCGCAGCGCATCGCCGAGGCCGGCAAGGTCTCCGCGGTGGTGTGCATCGGCTGCCTGATTCGCGGGGCGACGCCGCACTTCGAGTACATCGCCTCGGCGTGCGCGCACGGGATCACGGCGGCGGCGGCCAGCACCGGCGTGCCGATGGCATTCGGCGTTCTCACCACGAACTCTGTTGAAGAAGCGCTCGAGCGCGCGGCGCCCGGACCATCGAACAAGGGTCGGGAGGCGGCGGATGCGGCGCTCGAAATGGCCCGGCTGTTCCTGGAGATTGGTGACGGTCCGCCGTCGCGGAGCTTCGGCGGGACGAACTCGTGAACGCTGACTCGCCGGACGCCGGCGCGCGCTGGGCCGGACGCCATCGCGCCCGCGCGGTGGCGCTGCAAGCGCTGTACGAATGCGAAGTGGGCGGCCTCACGCCGCAGCAGGCGATCGGCGTCCTGGTGCATGCCGGAGCGCCCGAAGTCGATGACCCCGGCGCCGATGAACACGCGTTCGTCGTGTCGATGGTGCGCGGCGCCTTCGACGGCCGCGACGCTCTTGACGAGCGGATCGGCGACGCGGCGAAGAACTGGCGCGTCGAGCGCATGGCCGTCCTCGATCGTCTGGTGATGCGCCTGGCGCTGCACGAACTGCTGACCCACAAGGACAGCCCGCCGCGCGTCGTCATCAGCGAAGCCATCGAGCTGGCTCGGGCCTACAGCGGGGAGGACGCCGCGAAGTTCGTCAACGGCGTGCTCGATGGCGCGTATCGTCGTCTCAAAGAAGAAGGCCTGGTTACGGATTAGCCGCGCCCGGAGAGGCGCCAAGAATAATGAGCAGCGAAGTCGTTCAGACAGAGCAACGCAAGGCCAACCTGGAGGCGATCACCCGCCTTGGCTTTGCCGCGTACCCAAACAAGTTCGATACGACCCATTCGATCTCGCAGCTGGTGGAAGGTTACTCGGCGAAGCAGGCACAGGAGCTCGAGTCCCCGAAAGTCGAAACCACTGCCGCCGGACGCATCGTCAGCGTGCGCAGCTTCGGCAAGGCGAGCTTCTTCGTGTTGTCAGACGGCCGGTCGCGTATCCAGGTCTACGTGCGGCAGGACGCGCTGAGCGAGCGTGACTACCAGCTGTCAAAGCTGCTCGATGTCGGCGATCAGATCGGCGTGACGGGACACCTGTTCCGCACCAAGACCAACGAGTTGTCGATCTGGGC
>DATMJU010000616.1:0-3121 GCA_035553795.1 Vicinamibacterales bacterium | reverse complement strand
GACTGGTCTTGATCCTGGCGGCGCTCGGTATTCTCGGCGTCGTCGGATTCATGGTGGCGACGCGGACGCGTGAGTTGGCCGTTCGCATGGCGCTTGGCTCGACGCGCTGGAAGGTGTTCCGCTTGATGCTGGTGGATACCGTGAAGCTCGTGATCCCTGGAGTGATCGGCGGCTTGCTGATCGGCGCCATCCTGATTCGCACGCTCGATAACGTGATGGGCACTCCGCTCAGCGTCGGCACCGAGCCGCTCGGCGTCATGGAGCCGATCATCTACGCGATCGCCTCCGGAATTGCGATCTCGGTCGCGCTGCTGGCTGGGTTCCCCGCCGCGAGGAGAGCAACGTCGATCCAGCCAATGGCGGCAATCCGCTCAGAGTAGCAACGCATCGGCGGATCGACGCCGATTGCTGCGCACCGAAGAGATTGAACGTACACTGCTGAGAATCGAGCCGGTGGATTTCCGCCGGCCGCGGTTCGTTCGCTCACCTCGTTTACGCACCCGCTTTACGTGTTGTGGCCGCTGCTTTGCTTTGAGTAGCTCCGGAAGGAGTGATCAAATCTCATGCAACGCACAACCATAAAGGGATTCTTCCTAGCGCTGATTCTTGCCACTGCGGTGCCGCTTGCGGCGTGCAGTGACGACAACGACTCACCGACGGCGCCGACTCAACCGGGCCCGCCCGTCACTGAGGTGCCGCCGACGCCACCACCGCCTCCGCCAGCACCGGATCCCACGCCCACGCCGACGCCTCCAGTCGACAATCGACCTGAAGTGAGCGTCTCCGGGCCTGTGGTCAACCTTGAGCGCAGCGGCGAGGGCGGTCTCGACATCAGCTTCCGCATTGACGACTTCACGATCGTGAGGGCATCAGGAAGCACGCCGGTGATCGTCGGCTCTGCAACAGAACGGACCAACTCGATCCTCACCGGCATGACGGTGACGGCGTTTGGGAAACGCACCAACGGTTTCCTGGACGCGACCAGGATCGTCATCGACGCGAAGTAGCCAGGACGGCAAGGCGTTCGGACGGCGGGGCGCCGAGTGGGGCTCCGCCGCTCAGCGTCGGTGCGCGATGGCCGCGTGCCGCCGCTCGCGGCCGCTTGGCTGCACGTCGCACGAGTCGGCTGGAATGGATTGGCCGTACATCACGTCCTGCGAATCGCCGGTGTGGTAGTAGCCCATCGCATGACCGAGCTCGTGACGAACGAGCCGTGGGTAGACGAGCGTTGGGGTACCGCAGCTACATGCGCCTGACGAATTGAATTCGATATAGCCACCGTCGACGCCAACCGTAGACCGGCCGCACGATCCGCCGAAATTGGCGCGCGACCATTTCACGGTCAACCATCCCGGGGTCTTCTGCATTGACGCGGTGCCGCGCACCACTTCCGTCACGCCAAAGGATCCGCCCGACCAGATCGGCGCGCTCTCAACGAGCGCGCGTTCTACGGTGTCGAGCGTTGCAGTGTCGATGGCCGCACCGGCATCGTCTTCGGTGCGGAGGTAGACACGAAACCCGCTCGACAGAATCCTGATCGGCTCGAGCCGATCCGGCGACTCAAATCCGTTTTGCAGGAATGCGCGATAGAACGCCGGGTCGTAGCCGGCGACGCTGGCAAGCACGTCCGCTTTGACCGCGGCAGAGGGCGCCGTGGGTGACGGCGTAGCTGTGCATGCACACAGCGACACCGCGCCCGCTGCGAGCAGGTAGTGCAAAAGTTTCACGAGAGTGCATGATGATAATGCGCGGCTCGGCCGGAGAAAAGCTCAGCGACGGTCGTCGCTGACAGCCGTGCGGCTTGGGGGGAAACTGACCAGCCGCTGCGCGCCCGGGAATCAGGAATTCCGGGCTTCTTCCGTAACGCGATCCCCACATGACGGGCAGATGCAGTGGGTGAACTCGGCGGCGCTGTGGCTCGTGATGTAGCTTTCCACCTGCGTCCAGTAGCCCTTGTCGTCGCGGATCTTCTTACACCACGCACAGATCGGCAACAACCCCCGCAGCAACACCGATTCGTGCTTCAGGCGATGGCGCGCGTAGAGCAGCACCAGGCTGACGATCACCAGGCCGGCAATCACCGTCAGCATCATCCGCGACGTGCGGACACTGCGCAATTCGCTCTCGCGGAGCGCGTTCTCGCGCTCCAGCAACTGGATTTGCTGCTGTTGCCGCTCGGCATCCTGTGCCGCCTCGAGGTGATGGAATCGCTCGGCGGTTTCCTGGTTGAAGATGGCATCGCGCGCGGCCTGGTACTCGAGCACGTGCTTGTAGGCCGCAGCGAAATCGCCGCGCAGCGCGTCGATCTCCGATAGCGCCTTGAGCGCGTTCGACCGCAGCAGCGGCGCGTCGATCCTGGCGCCAAGCGCCATCACCCGCTCGATGGCGGCGGCCGCCGGACCGAGCCGGCCCATGCGGCGGTAGACATCGGCGATGTTCAGTTCGGTCGCCATCTCTCCTCGCAGGTCCTGGTTCTTGCGACGAAGCTCCAGCGCCCGTTCGTAGGTTCGGAGCGCCGCCGCCGGATCGGACAGCACCTCTACCGAACCGATCGCGTTGAGCGACACGGCCTGCGCTCGCGTGTCGCCCAACTGTTCGCGAATGGCGAGCGCGCGCTGATAGGCCGCGAGGGCTTTCGCGTTGTCCTTCATGGCGAAGTAAACAAGCCCCATGTTCTGGTGCGAGTACGCCTCGCTCGACTTGTTGCCGAGCTCGATCTTCAGCTTCAAGCCGCGTTCGTGATGGTCGAGCGCCTTCTCGAACTCGCCCATGTTGCGGTAAATGTTGCCGAGGTTGTTGAAGGTGTACGACAACCCTTCCTTGTCTCCGTCGGCTTCACGAATCGCCAGCGCGCGGAGGTGGTGCTCGAGAGCGTCGGCAAAACGCCCGTCATCCGCTTCGATCAAGCCCAGGGTGTTGTAACCCTGCGCTTCACCCCAGCGATCGCCGGCCTGCTTGTAGAGTCGAACCGATTCGAGGGCTTCCGTCCGCGACAGCGCTAGCAGGCTCTGAGCACGATGCGCGTATGCCATGTAGTTCAGCGCTTCAGCCTCACCGCGAATGTCATTCGCGGCGCGCGCCGCGTCGCGAGCCTTCGTGGCCACGGCAAGCGACTGGTCGG
>DATMJU010000615.1:0-6071 GCA_035553795.1 Vicinamibacterales bacterium | reverse complement strand
CGGCGGCGGCGCGGTCTGCGCGCTCGCATCCAGCAGTTCGATCACCGTGGACCCGATGCGCAGCTTGTCGCCCCGCGCGAGATCAACGGTGGTGATGCGCTTCTCGTTGACGAAGGTGCCGTTGGCCGACTGCAGGTCGGTGACCACGCAGACGTCTTCGCGCGCGGTGATGGTGCAGTGGCGGCGCGACGCGGCTTCGTCATCCACCACCACGTCGCACCCCTTGAGCCGGCCGAGCGTAATGGCTTGACCGGATTTGAGCGCCACGTTCCGGCCCGCTTCCTTCCCGGACCGGATGACGAACTCGAATCGCATGGCCAGATAATACTAAAGTGCAAGGTGCTCGGGTGCTTAGGGGCTTGGGCGCGGAGGTGCGAGTGGCAGATAGCCTGGTTGAGAAACGCTTGCGTTACATAGAGCGTCAGCGACAGCTTCATAAGGATCAGGTCAACGTCGCATTCGAGGGCCGCGCCCCGGAGGGCACCGGCCCGACCAATCGCCACGGCATGCCCAAGCTGCCGGTCGGTCAGCGCGCGGTTCCTAACTGGCCCGTGCTTGATCTGGGCGACTCGCCCACGGTGTCGCTCGACGACTGGCGTCTCGAGGTGACCGGTCACTGCGAAAACCCGTTCTCCGTGTCCTGGCAGCAGTTCCTCGAACTGCCGCAGGCCGAGGACGTCAGCGACTTCCACTGCGTGACGACGTGGAGCCGCATGGACAACAACTGGAAGGGCGTCCGCTTTCGCACCATCGCCGAGCTGGCCGTACCGTCGCCTGACGTCACTCACGTGCTGTGCACCGGCTACGACCACATGCCCGGCACGCGCATTCCGTACACGACCAACCTGCCGCTCGCGCGCGCGGTTGAGGACGACGTGCTGCTCGTGCATACATGGGAAGGCGCGCCGCTGCCGCAGGAGCACGGCGGACCATGCCGGATGATCACGCCAAAGCTGTATGCGTGGAAGGGCACCAAGTGGATTCGGAAGATCGAATTCCTCGCCGGCAACAAGCCCGGGTTCTGGGAAGAGCGGGGATACTCGGACACCGCCGAGCCGTGGTTCGATGACAGGTACTCAGAATAGCCGTGTTTAGCGCAAAGGACCTGCGGCCCATGCTGGCGACGCTGCCTTCGTCTCCGCCAAGCCTGAAGGATCCGGCGTACGTTTACGAGCCAAAGGTCGACGGCATTCGCGCGATCGTGGAGGTCCTGCCTGGGGTTCCTCCGGCCGTGCGTTTCTGGTCGCGCAACGGCAACGAGAAGACCGCGCAGTTTCCAGACATTGTCGACGCCATCGCCTCGTGGCTGAAGAAGATCAACGCGCCGATCGTGCTCGACGGAGAGATCGTCGCCCTCGACGAGGAGATGCGGCCGGCGAGCTTTCAGCGGCTCCAGCATCGCATTCACGTCACGGTCCCCGGCTTCAATTCGAAGAAACCGATCCTGCCACCGCAGGAGCAGCCGGCGGCGTTCATCGCATTCGATCTGCTGCGCGACGGCGAGCAGGACCTGCGCAGCATGACGCTGGTTGAGCGGCGCCAACGTCTCGAAGCGTTGTTCAAGACGCATGCGGCGCCCGGCTCTGACCTGGTCCGGATGACCCCGCAATCTGTCGGCAACGGCGAAGCGCTGATGCAGCAGGCCCACGAAGAGCAATGGGAAGGCTTGATGGTCAAGCTCGCCCGCTCGCCGTATCGAACGGCGAAGCGCAGCCCCGAATGGGTCAAGTACAAGCTCAACAAGCAGGATGAGTTCGTGGTTGTGGGCTGGACATCGCCGGGCGGCACGCGCACGCACTTCGGATCGCTGATCCTCGGCGCAGCGCATGAGGGCGGCAGCGCGGGTGGACTTCGCTACGCCGGCGAAGTCGGCACGGGCTTCAACGCCGCCGAACTCGAGCGCGTCATGAAGCTGCTACGCAAGATCGAGACGCCCACCTGCCCTCTTGATCCCAAACCAAAGCTCTTGTCGGCCAAGGGCACGCCGCACTGGGTGCGGCCCCTGCTCGTCGCGCAGGTCCGCTATACCGAGATTACTGACGACGGCCGCCTGCGCCACCCCGCATATCTCGGTCTTCGGGACGACAAGCTCGCGAAGGAAGTGACGAGTCCCAGGCCCCAGGCCCCTAGCCCGACGCCCTCGTTCGACAATTCCATCCCGACGTCGAAAGAGATCGACGCGATCGTCGATCAGCTGAACGAGTTCGAGCGCGCGCGCAAGAACGGCAAGCTGAAGCTGCCCAACGGCGACACGCTCGACATTACCAATCCGCACAAGCTGTTCTGGCCGGCGATCAGGAAGACCAAGGGCGACCTGCTTCGCTATTACGCGAAGATCTCGCCGTTCATCCTGCCGGTCATCGACAACCGGCCGCTGGTGATGAAGCGTCTACCGAATGGCGTCGATGGGCCGTCGTTTTATCAGCACCGCGGACCCGAGCAGCCGCCGCCCGGCGTGCGCGTGGCGACGCTCGACAATGACGACGTGCCGAACCGGTTGATTGGCGGCTCGCTGAAGACGCTCCTCTATATGGCGCAGCTCGCCTCGATCTCGATGGACCCATGGTTTTCAATCATGGACGACCTCGACTCCGCCGACCAGGTCGCGATCGATCTCGACCCGCAGCCGGGCGCGACTTTCGATCGGATCCTCGACTGCGCCGAGTGGGTCGAGGAGGAGCTCGATCGCGTGAAGGTCCAGGGCTTCCCGAAAACATCCGGCTCCGAAGGTCTCCACGTCTACATCCCGCTGCCCAAGGGCACGCCGTACGAAGCCGGCATGTTGTTCTGCCAGATCATCGCGACGCTGATCGCGGCGAAGCATCCGAAGGTCGCGACCGTCGAGCGCATGGTGCGGCGGCGGAAGGACGGCACCATCTACGTTGACTACCTGCAGAACATCCAGGGCAAGACGCTGGCGTGCGCCTACAGCGCGCGCGGCAGCAGCTTCGCCGGCGTCTCGACGCCGCTGACGTGGAAGGAAGTGCGGCAGCGGCCGAAGCCGCAGGACTTCACGATCGACACTATCCATGCGCGGCTCAAGAAGACCGGCGACCTGTGGGCGAAGATGCGCAAACACAAGGGCACGGACCTCCTCGCCGCTATCGAGAAGCTGCAGAAGTGAGGGGGATCAGGGATCAGGGATCAGGGATCAGGGATCAGGGAGTGGACCGGTGTAGTTCCTGCGCCGTTGGCAATCGCTAGCCGCCGCAATTTCTGCTGACATCGCACGCTTGCCTGGCAAATTCGCTCGCAATTCCGCCCGGCGTGATTCCTGCTCCTCTGGCGGGGATGGCCGTCACCTCCTACAAAGTTCTAATCGTTTGGCAAAAGTCGATGGCGCTCAGCCGCGATGTCGAGGAACTTGCCTCACGGCTGCCGCCGCACCATAGGTTTGCGCTCGCATTGCAGCTTCGACGCTCCTCAAGTTCAATCTCGTTCAACATCGCGGAAGGTCAGCAACGAACAACGCGTGCCTACATTCAACACTTGATCGTCGCACTAGGGTCGGAGGCGGAGCTGCAATCGCAGCTCAGGCTCATCGCCAATTCACGACTGGCGTCGCCGTCAGAGGTGGATCCTCTGCTCGACCGCGCGAGCGAGATTGGCCGAATGCTACGCGGTCTCGTCCGCAGCCTGCGCGAGCACCTACGTCGCGACGCCGGTCCGTGACAGGGCTGCGCGGTACTCGTCTGGAGTATTGCAGTTCTTAAAGGTGTTCAGGCTTGGATCGACGTCGTGAAATACCGTTGCGTCAACACGTTGTGTGTCAACACGCTCGAAGAGCTGCATAACGCGTCGCTCCCCGGAGTCGAGCATCGACTTGGCAATTGGCGCCACGCGCGAACGGTAGACACCGCACAGCGCGCTCGCTCGCCCGTCAACCACGGCAACGCAACAGTCGGCGACGCCGATCATCGTCGCCAGCCTTTGCAAAACAGCGGGATTGATCAGCGGCATATCGCAGGCAACGACCAGATTGAGCTCGGTCTTGCTGGCACTCAATCCAGCCACTATCCCCGCAAGCGGCCCCTGATCCTCGACCGCGTCGAGGACCGTGACGGCCGCCTGGTCTCGACGGCCGACGACGATCGTGTGCTCTGTGATGGTGCTGAGAATTCGAATGATGCGGTCGAGCATGCTCTCGCCGCCGAAGGGCAGCGAACCTTTGTCAGTACCCATTCGCCTTGAGCGCCCGCCGCAGAGGACAATTCCGGTGAGCATCGGAGCGACTAAAGGGGGATCAGGGGTCCCCGACCCCCGATCCACGATCCCTGATCCCTGATCCCTAGAAGGTGATCCTCAGCTCCCCAATTACCTGGCGCTTGAGGATGTCACCGAAGATGTGCGACTGGATGTCGTCATCCAGCAGGTTGATGACCTTCACGGTCGCGGTCGCCTTCTGGTTGAACAGCTTCACGCCGAACGCGCCGTTGACCTGCGTGTAGGACTTGGTCGTGCCGGCGAAGCGGGCATCGAGCACGTCCTGGTAGAACGCATCGTCCACGTAGCTCAACGACAGGTTGCCGAGGAAGCGCTCCTGGTTGAAGTTGAAACCGGCGTTGACGCGGTGCGTCGGTGGCAGGTTGATCTCCGACAGGGCGAAGTCCGGCTCCGGCTCGGCCTGGAATGAGTAGTTGGCAAACACGTTCAGTGCCTGCGAGACGGCGCCGTCCACGCCCAGTTCGAACCCCTTGTTCTTGTTGGTGCCGAGGTTGCGATAGCTGAACTCCGACGGCAGGCCGCCGGTGGTGCACGGCGCGACCGGCGACGAGCACGCCGGCGGCAGCACCTCGAGGATGCCGAGCACCTGCTGCGCCGGCAGAATCGGCGTGCCGGTCGGCGAGAACGTGGCCAGCCAGTTCGACGGCGGCGACAAGGCGCGGTAGCGGCCGACCTGCGTGAAGAAGATCTCGTCCTTGTTGGTGGTGAAGTAGACGGCCGCCGACACCGTCGCGCGGTTCTTGATGACGCCGGTGTAGCCAACCTCGAACGATTCGATCGATTCCTCGGTCAACTCTTCGCTACCGACGGCGCGGACCGGGAAACCATAGTTGCGCCCGGGCAGCGCCGCGAACGCCGGATTGATCTGCGCCAGGTCGAGTTGGTTGATGATCGTGGTCTCGAGGTAGTTGTTGATCAGCGACGGCGAGCGGAACGCCTTGTTGTACGACAGCCGCACCGCGTGATCCGCCAGCGGCTTGATGATGACGGCGACGCGCGGCGAGAACATCGGGTCCTCGATGTTGTCGAACTTGTCGAGGCGGGCGCCGAGGTTGACGCGCAGGTACTGGTTCAGGAAGATCTCGTCCTGCACGTAGAAGCCGAGCTCGGTGCGGCTGTCGCCGCGCGGCGCAATCGACAGGTCGAACGTGTTGTAGCGGACGTTGCCGCCGTAGCTGAGCACGTTGCGCGTGCCGATCGCATTCACGTTGCCAAGTTCGACGTCGTAGGACTTGGTGTTGAACTTGAACAGGATCGGCTGCCCGTTGGTGCCAACGGCCAGCAGGCCGCTGGCATCGCCATTGAGCTGGTTGGTGAAGGCGTTGAACTTCAGCCCGCCGCGCGTGTAGCGCACGCTGCCGTAGCCGATCGCCACGCCGTCGGAGTCAAACGGGCCGATGCCGGTGTGGAAGATGCCGTCGGTGCCCGAGTAGCCGCCCGCGAACACCAGCTTGTACTTTTCAGCGTCGTAGTCCACGCGCGCGTCGAGCTTCGGCTGCGTCGTGCCGCTGTTGGCGAAGTTCGGATACGGGGTGGAGCCGCCGCTGGGAATCGTGGTGTTCGGAATGATGCCCGTGGGCCGCGCGAACGGATCCGACGTGTAGCCGCCGGCCGAGATCTTGTACGCCCACTTGTCGTTGACCGCGCGCGCGTGCGTGGCGTTGATGCCCCACAGCGTGCCGGTGCCGAGCTGCTGGCCGCCGTCGATGTCGCGGCCGAACTGGCCGAACGTCAGCGTCGCCGAGTTGCCGTCCAGTTCGCGCGGCGTCTTGGAGATGAAGTTCACCACGCCGTTCATCGCGTTGGCGCCCCACACCGCCGACGCGGGACCGCGGATCACTTCGATC
>DATMJU010000614.1:0-4720 GCA_035553795.1 Vicinamibacterales bacterium | reverse complement strand
GCGCATGATCACGGCGAAGCTGGCGCCGTTGACGCGCACCTCCATCGGCTCCTCGACGGCGACCCGGTCCTGCAGGCGCCCTGTGGAGCCGGCACGCGCGATCTCAACCTGGCGAATGCCCGGCAAGTCGATCCGGCTTGGTGCGTCGGCCACTCAGGAGATTCTACTCTTCGCCTTCTCCTTGGCCGACTCGACCAGCAGCGACGCCACGATCGACCCGCCCACCAGCGCCCCGATGATGGCCAGCGACCACACGATCGGGAAGTGCCCGTCGAACATCGGGTTGAGCCACACCATCTTCAGGCCGATAAAGACCAGCACGCCCGCCAACCCGAACCGCAGCAGCGAGAACTTCGAGACCGCCGCCGCAAGCACGAAGTAAAGCGATCGCAATCCGAGGATCGCAAACACGTTCGACGTAAAGACAATCAGCGGCTCTTTGGTCAGCGCGAAGATGGCGGGCACCGAATCGATGGCGAACACGATGTCGCTCATCTCGATCGCCATCAGCGCCAGAAACAGCGGGGTGGCGTGCAGGACGCCGCCCTTGCGCACGAAGAAGTTCTTGCCCTCGAAATCCGGCGTGATTGGCATCAAACGCCGGGTCAGCCGGACCAGCGGATTCTTGTCAGGCGACGCCTGCGCGGCGTCGTGCCAGACCATGCGGACGCCGGTAATGATCAGCAGCACGCCAAACACCACCACGACCGCGTGATAGGACAGCAGCACCGATCCCAGCGCGATGAAGATCGCCCTGAAGACCAGGGCGCCGAGGATGCCGTAAAACAGCACGCGGTGCTGCAGCGAGGATGGCACCGAGAAGAACGAGAAGATCACCACGAAGACGAACATGTTGTCGACGGACAACGTGTATTCGACGACGTAGCCGGCAAGGAATTGGAGGGCCAGATCCCTCCCGACCTCCGGCGAGAACTTGGCTGACGCGTATTGCAGGAACAGGAAGTTGAACAGCAGCGACAGCGTGATCCAGGCCACGCTCCAGCGCATCGCCTCCCGGATGCTCACCTCGTGGACCTTGCGATGGAACACGCCAAGGTCGAGCGCGAGCATCATCAGGACAAAGACGGTGAACCCGACGTAGAACCACCAATATTCGGCGAAAGGAAACAGCACAGTCTTAACGTACGCGGCCAGGGCCGCGGGGCTTCCATAGGTTTTTCCGCGACGACCATTCGGCTGCGCCGATGGAGGCCGCAGAAGCCACAGCCGGCGCAGACAAAACCAGGTAGGATTTAACCTGCATGGCAGCCACGTATTCATTCGACGTGACCTCCTCGATCGAGCTACCGGAGGTCGAAAACGCCGTTAATCAGGCCAAGAAAGAGATCGCGCAGCGTTTCGACTTCAAAGGCTCAATCGCAGCCATTGAGTTCGACCAGAAGGCCAAAACGCTGACCCTCACGGCCGAGGACAACTTCAAGCTCGAGTCGGTGTGGGATGTATTGCAGACCAGGCTCATCAAGCGCAACGTGCCGGTCAAGAACATGAAGCGCGGAGACATCATCCCGTCCGCGGGCAGCTCTTCGAAACAGGTCATCACGCTGCAACAAGGCATCCCGATCGAAGCGGCGAAGGAGATCGTCAAGCACCTGAAAGACCTGAAGAAGAAGGTGCAGGCGTCGATCCAGGCCGATCAGGTCCGCGTCACTTCCTCCTCGAAGGACGAACTGCAGGACGCGATGCAGGCCCTGCGCGCCAAGGACTTCGGAGTCGCCCTTCAGTTTGGCAACTACCGGTAAAGCACCCCGCGGGCGGCCAGCGAACAAGGTTTCGCTGGAGCGGGCACTGTCGAAGCTCGGGCTGGCCAGCCGCTCCGAGGCCCGCGCGCTGATTCTCGACGGGCGCGTCGCCCTCGGCGGCAAGACGGTCGTCGATCCCCTGCTCCGCGTCACCCCAGAGCAGATCCGCATCACGATCGATGGCGCGTCGAAGACGGCCGCAGCCGAACTGACGCTGATGCTGCATAAACCGCGCGGCTACGTCACGACGACATCGGACCCCGACGGCCGCAAGACGGTCTATGACCTGCTGACCGATGTGCCTTCCCGCGTGGTGCCGGTTGGACGCCTTGACCTCGCGACGAGCGGGCTGCTGATCTTCACGAGCGACACACAGTTCGCAAACTGGCTGACCGATCCACGGTCGGCGATTCCACGGGTTTACCTGGTCACGGTTGAAGGACGAGCCACCGAGGACACCGCGGCGCTGCTCGTGAAGGGTGTGATGGTGGATGGGGAGCGACTGGCCGCCGCAGCGGCCGTGGTCCGCAAGGCATCATCTCGCGAAAGTCATCTCGTGGTGACGCTGGAAGAAGGAAAGAACCGGGAGGTCAGGCGCCTGATGACCGCAGTTGGTCACCCAGTCACGCAGCTGCGACGCGTGCAGTTCGGCGGCCTCGAGCTCGGCTCGCTGCCGCCGGGCAAGTGGCGCGAGGTTCCCGCCATGGAACTCAGAGCCGCCTTTCCGAACTACCCCAGCAAGCGCGCACCGAGGCCGAAATAGAACAACAGCGTCACGACGTCTGCGGCCGCCAGGACAACCGGACCGGCCGCGATGCGCGGATCAGCCTTCGCGACACGAAGCGCGGACGGAATCGCCACGCCGAGCAGGCACGCGATGATCATCGACAGCGCG
This sequence comes from Vicinamibacterales bacterium, assembly GCA_035553795.1. Taxonomy (GTDB): domain Bacteria; phylum Acidobacteriota; class Vicinamibacteria; order Vicinamibacterales; family UBA2999; genus 12-FULL-67-14b. The sequence goes on along the minus strand of DATMJU010000614.1, from coordinate 2,065 downwards.
ATCGAGGCAAAGATCGAGCCGGCCACGAGCATCTGCCCGCGCCACACCACCACGACCAGGCCGACGACCGCGGCGCATCCCAATCCGAGAAGCAAGGCCGTCTTGAACTCCTTCCACAGCGACGCGAACATCCGCTTCCACACGATCGGACCGTCAGTGAGATTCTGCAGAGTCAGCGTCAACGCCTGCATGCTGACGCTTTCGCCAAGCGCAAGCACGATCGGGATGAAGAGCGACAGCACCACGACTTCCTGGAGCAAGTGCTCGAAGCGGCTGGCAATGAAGGCGGCGATCAAACCGCCGGCAATGTTGCACAGCAGCCACGGAAAGCGATCGCGGAACGCCATCCACGGGCCGCTCTGCTCGGTGCCGTGGACGCCAATCAACTGGAAGATGTCGTCGTAGGTCCGCTTCGCCAGGTCGATCACGTCATCCGTGAACAAGCTGACGTCAACCACTCCCAGCAACTGCCCTGATCCATTCACGACCGGGAACGCGAGCAGCCGGCGGGTAGCGAAGTACTCGCTGGCGATCAACACGGTCGCCCAATCGGGGATCGCGACGACATTGTCGATCATGACGTCGGCAATCGACTGGTCCGGCGCGGCCGTCAACAGCCGCCGGCTGGGAACAACGCCGACCAGCTTGTCGTCTTCGCCAACCACGTAGAAATAGGCGATCGATGCGGCGCTGGCGTGCGTGCGAATCGACGCGTGCGCGTCGGCCACGGTCTGTTCGGGCTTCAACACGACCTGCGGTCGCCGGGCCAACGGCAAGATCGGTTCGTGCAATTGCGCGGCTGAAAGGGGGACGAGGGACATCGCCCCTACGATAGTGCGAGGCTGAGTTGGATCAAAGGAAGAAGTCCGGCATCAGCTCAGACTCTTCCACGCCCGGCTGACGATAGCGTGAGAAATCGGTCACGCCTGCTCCTCGCAACACCTCGTCATCGAGAAAGAATCGGCCAGTCACCTTGCGCGACGACTGCGTCAGGATCCAGTGTGCCGCATCGGCCATGATCTCGGGACTGCGCGTCCGCTGCCGCGTCTCCTGCCCCGCGATGAGGCGAATGGCCTCAGTGTCAATGCCCGTGCGTGGCCAGAGCGCGTTCACAGCGATGCCGAGGGCGCGGAACTCTTCCGCCATGCCGAGCACGCACAGGGACATGCCGTATTTCGCCATCGTGTACGCCACGTGCGGCGCAAACCAGCGCGGGCTGAGCGTGGAGTGCAGGGGCGGCGAGATCATCAGGACATGCGGATTCTCTGATTTCGCGAGATGCGGCGCGCACTTCTGCGTGCAGAGAAAGGTGCCGCGCGTGTTGACCTGGTGCATCAGGTCGAAGCGCTTCATCGGCGTGTCGAGCGTGCCGGTGAGGCTGATCGCCGAGGCGTTGTTGACCAGGATATCGATGCCCCCGAAACGCTCCACGGCCGCCGCGACCGCGGCCTCCACCTGCTCTTCCTCGCGTATGTCGGTCGCGATCGCCAGGGCCTTGCCGCCCGCCGCTTCCACGTCGGCTGCCGCCGTGAAGATCGTGCCCGGAAGCTTCGGATGCGGCCGGGTGGTCTTGGCGGCAATCACGATGTTGGCGCCATCGGCGGCGGCGCGCATCGCAATGGCATGGCCAATGCCGCGCGAAGCGCCGGTGATGAAGAGCGTTTTGCCGTTAAGAGTTTTGTTGTCCACAGATTTTGATCCACAGATTACACAGATTTCACCGATGACGCCGAAGAGATACGGCGAGGCAGAGGGATGCGCGACGCCGGGCAACGCCCGGCGCGTCGCAGCCCCCGATTTATCGCGTTGAATCGGTGTAATCGGTGGACGAAATATACTGCCGCACATGAGCGCACCGAATGTCGTCGCGAATCTCCGGGAACTGGCCACACGCACCTCCACTGCCGACGGGGCGCAACGCCTCGCGTGGGGTCCGGTCTGGCGGGATGCCCGCCAGTGGTTCAACGGCAAGCTGGCCGGGATTGGCATCACACCGGAAATCGACGCGGCAGGCAACAGCTGGGCGACCCTCAAGGGCGCGTCCGGCAAGACCGTCATCATCGGC
>DATMJU010000613.1:0-3225 GCA_035553795.1 Vicinamibacterales bacterium | reverse complement strand
AGTGCGATTGCCGAAGGCCGCCGGATAGCCCCCCGTCAGGAAGGTGACGTCCTGGAGCAATACCGAATCGAGCATCCCCACCGTGCCGCCGGCCGAGGCGAACGTCGCAAAGGTGTTGATGTTCGGAATCTCGACGTTGTCGACGATGTACTGGTTTTCGAGCGGGCTGCCGCCGCGCACGATCAGGTCGTTGCGGAAGTCGTCCGTGCCGATCACGGCGCCTGGCAGTGATTGGACGTAGCGGGAAACGTCCTGCAGCGCGCCGGCAGACTGGCTGATGTCCGCGGACGAAATCAGGTAGCCTGACGTCTTGAGCTCATCGGCGGTCACGAACTTCGGCGCGACCACGGTGACCTTCTCCTCGATTGACTGCGCCTCCGGCAGTGTGATCTCGATCACGCTGTCCAAACCCGCGCGCACGGTCACCATCAGCGGCAGGGTTGGCCGGCCCGGCGCCGCCACTTCGACCGCATAGTCGTCGGCGCGCAGGTCCGTGATCGCGAACTCGCCGCGATCGTCGGACACCTCACAGCGGCCCAGGGCTGGAATGCAGATGGCGACGTCCGGGACGCGCGGCTGGGTGGCGGATATAACCGTGCCGCGGATGGCGCCGGCAGCTGCGGTGTCCTGGGCCTCGGCCGGAGCTGCCAACAGGCAGGCCCCCAGTGAGAGCGCCGAGATAGTTCGAAGGGAGAGGATCCTCATCACAGGATGTGACGCCGCAAACCGCCTCGCGGATCCAGGCTTGTTGACATTTTCCGGGCTCCGCCGCTAGACGAGGCCGATGACCTTGTGAGGAACGTAGGGCTCTTCGAGCGCTGCCACCTCCTCTGGCGACAGCGTCACCTTCATGCCCTCAACCAGCTGATCGAGCTGTTCGAGCTTCGTCGCGCTGACGATCGGCGCGGTGACGCCGGGCTTTCCCAGTATCCACGCCAGCGCCACCTGGATCGGCTTGACGCCTTTCTGCGCGGCAATCTCCACCACGCGATCGACTACCTGGTAGTCCGGCTCGCTGTAATACAGGGTGTGTCCCCACGTATCGTGTTGATCGCGCAGCGATGCCGTCTGCTCGCCACGCTTGCGGTTGCCGGCCAGGAATCCGCGCGCCAGCGGGCTCCATGGGATGACGCCAATTCCCTCTTCGATACAGAACGGAATCACATCGCGCTCTTCTTCGCGATACACCAGGTTGTAGTGATTCTGCATCGTCACAAACTCGGTCCACCCGTTCATGCGCTGCGTGTAGACCATCTTCACGAATTGATAGGCGGCCATGCTCGACGCACCGAGGTAGCGCGCCTTGCCGGCCTTGACTACGTCGTGCAGCGCTTCGCAGGTCTCTTCGATCGGGACGTCCGAATCGAATCGGTGAATCTGGTAGAGGTCGATGCAGTCAATACCAAGGCGCCGCAGTGATTCGTCCACGGCCCTCATGATCTGCCGCCGCGACAGCCCCTGCCCCTGTTCGGCGTCGACCGGGTAATACACCTTCGTGGCGATCACCACCTCGTCGCGCCTGGCGAAATCCTTCAGCGCGCGGCCGACGACCTCTTCGCTGCCACCGAGTGAATACATATTGGCGGTGTCGAAGAAGTTGATGCCGTGTTCCAGGGCGCGCTTGATGAACGGCCGGCTGGTCTCTTCATCCAGCACCCACGGCCGCCACTTCGGCGTGCCGTAGGTCATGGTGCCGAGGCAGAGCCTCGAGACCGTCAGCTCCGTCGAGCCGAGACGGACGTAATCCATTGGCGCTTCTCCAGGTAGAGGAAATACGGAATCGACAGCAGCGCAATGCCCCCGGCGATGGCGAAGGCGCGGCCAAAGCCATAGTGCTCGCTCAACCAGCCGACGGCGATCGAGCCGGTGCCGATGCCGGTGTCAAAGGCGCCGATCACCGCGCCAAACGTCGCGGTGCGGCGGTGCTCGGACACGTGATGCATCAGGTGCGAGACGAACAACGGATACGCCGAACCGAAGCCGACGCCAAACAGCAGCGCCGAGACGACGAACATGGCCCGGCCATCCGCAATCGACAACACGCCAACGGCGAGCACGATCATCACCAGGCACGGCACGATCAGGCGCGCGTGGCCGACCCGATCCGCGTAACGGCCGATGAAGGGCCGCGTGACGAGGGTCGCCAGGCAGAACACGGTGAAGTACAACGCGCGTGGCACGCCCACCTGCTCGGCATATACCGCGACGAAGCTGGTGATGCCGCCATAGCTGAAGGAATACAGGAACAGCGTGACCGCGCCGATGATGACGCGCCACTCGACGAGGTCGCGCGGATGCATCGACCGCACGTGGTCGGCATGACGCTGGTCTGGCGGCAGCCGCCAGGCAATGGCCGCCATGATGATATTGAGCGCCGCCGACTCGATACACAGCAGCTGCCAGCCGCCGTAGTCGTAGACGTACAGCCCAATCCACGGCGCGACCGCGATCGCGAGGATGCTCGCGAAACCCGAATACGCAATTCCCTCACCGCGGCGCGACGCCGGGATGATGTCCACGATGTAGGAGCTCGAACTGGACAGCAGCCCTGACCAGAACACGCCATGGACCAGCACCAGCGCGAGGATCAGTTGATACGACGGCGCGACGGCGTAGAGCAGCGAGAAGATCGTGATGGCGGCGCTGGCGACGATCAGCATGCGGCGCTTGCCGAAGCGGTCGCCGAGCACGCCGGTGACCGGCGCCGACACGGCGGAGGCGTAGGTCAGGAATCCGAGGAACAAGCCCGCCGCCACCTGGCTGCCGCCCAGCTTCAGGATTTGGAACGGCGCGGTCGGCAGCAACTGGAAAGCCGAGACGAAGACCGTGAAGTTGAAACTCCACATCAACAGAAAGCGCGGCGTGAACAGCTTATCTGATGGTGAGGATGAGCTTTCCAATGTGCGCGCTTTCTTCCATCAACCTGTGCGCGGACGCCGCATCCGCCAGCGGAAACACCTTGTGAATCACCGGCGCCACGGTGCCGTTCTCGAGCAGCGGCCACACCTGCTGCAGCAGCTCGCGGGCAATGACGCCCTTCTCGGCGGGCGTGCGCGGACGCAGCGTCGATCCGGTGATCGTGCAGCGTTTCCGCATCAGCATCGAGAAATCGACTTCAGCCCGAGGGCTCTTGAGGAACGAGATCTGGACGATGCGCCCTTCCACCGCCAGCAGATCGAGATTGCGCTGGATGTAGTCGCCGCCGACGATGTCGAGGATCAGGTT
>DATMJU010000612.1:0-10993 GCA_035553795.1 Vicinamibacterales bacterium | reverse complement strand
CACCGACAGTGCCGGCGCGTTCAACATCTCCGAACACGTGCGGCAGTCCATCGAGAAGCTCGAACTGCCGTCGGCCAAGGACGCGCCCGCGTCAGTCGTCACCGCGTCGGTAGCCACCGCGACCGCCATTCCGCAGCGTGAATCGGCGTGGGAAGAGCTCGACCTGATCAAGGCCGCGCGACATGCGCTTCGCGAGGCGCGTGCGACTGGCGGCAACCGCGTCCTGCGCGCCAACCTCGGCATGGCCGGACCACCAGAGCTGGTGACGAGGCGATAACCAGTAGCCAGTAGCCAGTAGCCAGTAGTCAGTAGCCAGTGGCAAGGAACACCACCCACACTCTATGAAGACACTTCTCTCACTCGTATTTGTCCTCGGCCTCACGGCGGCCGTTTCAACCGAGCAAGCCAAGCCCCAGGTCCCAAACCCCAAGTCCTCATTCCCGCTCACGGTCGACAGCATCATGCGCGGGCCGGAACTGGTCGGCAATCCGCCAAACAACCTGCGATGGTCGGGCGATTCGAAGGAGCTCTACTTCGACTGGCTGATGCCGAAGGAAGACCAGGCGGCGACCTGGGTCGTGTCGCGTGATGGCGGCGCGCCGAAACGCCTGACCGACGCGGAGCGGCGGCTTGCGCCTCCGCCCAATGGACAGTGGGACGCCAAGCGGCGCCGCATCCTTGGCGTCGATCGTGGTGACATCGTCATCATCGACACCGTGGCCCGCACGCGCATTGACGTGACGCGCACGACCGGCAACGAGTCGAACCCGCGCTGGGCGAAAGGCGAGACGCACGTCACGTTCGTCCGCGACAACAACCTCTTCATGGTGCCGATCGAAAGCGTGAGCGCGGGAGCGTTGATTCAGCTCACCGATGTCTCAGCGCGCCGCACCGACCCGCGGCTGACCGACAGCCAGAAGTTCATCAAGGAAGAAGAAGTGAAGCTGCTCGACTGGGTTGAGCAGGAAGCGGCTCGGCGTCAGCGCCGGCAGGAACAGGACAAGGCCCGCGCGCTGCCGAAGTTCGAGATCGGCGAGCGCCAGAACATCCCGGATGCCGCGGTATCAGGCGACGGCAAGTACGCCTACCTCGTGGTGAACGATCGGGCGCAGGCGCGCACCGCGCAGGTGCCGCGCTTCGTCAGCGAATCGTCGTTCACCGAGGAGATCCCGGCGCGGACCTTCGTGGGCGACGCGCAGGATCGACGCCGCATCGCCGTGCTGAATCTTGAAACCGGCGAGGGCGTGTGGGCAGGGCTCGAGGGCGCCAGCGACGCGTTGGCGATTCCGAAGCCGCCGTTTGGCGATGAGCCGCGTCCGGCCGCCAAGCCGGAGCCGGCGCCGAAGCGAGACGTGCGATGGGGATCGCCGGTGCTGTCGCCGGACGGCCGCATCGCGGTCGCCTCTGTTCGCGCGGCCGACAACACCGAGCGGTGGTACGTGCGCATCGATCCCGCAACGGGGAAGACCACCGTGCTGGATCACATCAAGGACGAGGCGTGGATTCGCGACGGAGGCATGGGCTGGCTTCCCGACAACAAGCGTATGTGGTTCCTCGCCGAGCATGACGGGTGGATGCATCTCTACACCGTCGACGCCACCGTGTCCTCGCCGTCGCGCAAGCAGCTCACGAGCGGCAAGTTTGAGATCGACGGCGTCGAGCTGTCGGCCGACGGCAGTACGCTCTACATCCAGTCCACGGAAGCGCATCCGGGCGAGCGGCAGATTTACGCCGTCAGCGTCGATGGCGGCAACCGCACGCGAATCACCACCGCGTCAGGCGGCCACAACGGCGCCATCTCACCGGACAACACGATGTTCGGCCTGATCTCGTCGACGCCGAATCGTCCACCCGAAGTGTTCCTGATGGCGAACAAGCCGGGCGCCGCCGCGACGAAGATCACGACGAGCCCGTCGGCCGAGTGGCTGAGCCATTCATGGGTGGAGCCACAACTGATCACCTACAAGTCGCGCGACGGCAAGGACGTCTACGCGCGCCTCTACACGCCGGAGATGGTCGGCGCGAAGCGCGATCCAAAAGCGCCGGCCGTGGTGTTCGTGCACGGCGCCGGCTACCTGCAGAACGCGCACAAGTACTGGTCGTCGTATTACCGCGAGTACATGTTCCACCACCTGCTCGCGTCAAAGGGCTACGTTGTGCTCGATCCCGACTTTCGCGCCAGCGCAGGCTACGGTCGCGACTGGCGCACCGCGATCTATCGCTGGATGGGCGGGCACGATCTCAATGACGTCGTAGACGGCGCGGCCTACCTGGTGAAATCGCACAAGGTGAATGCGAAGAACATCGGTGTGTATGGCGGCAGCTACGGCGGCTTCATCACCCTGATGGCGCTGTTTACCTCGCCGGACACGTTCGGCGCCGGTGCCGCGCTTCGCCCGGTGACCGACTGGGCGCACTACAACCACGGCTACACGTCGAACATCCTCAACGAGCCGCAAGGGGACGCCGAGGCGTATCGGAAGAGCTCGCCGATCTACTTCGCGGAAGGGCTGAAGGCGCCGTTGCTGATCGCGCACGGGATGGTGGACGTCAACGTGCACTTCCAGGATTCGGTGCGCCTTGCGCAGCGGCTGATAGAATTGCGGAAAGAGAACTGGGAGCTGGCCGTGTATCCCGTCGAGGATCACGGCTTCGTCGAAGCCACGAGCTGGGCAGACGAATACAAGCGGATTCTCAAGCTGTTCGAAACGAACTTGAAGAAGTGAGGCCTTGAGGTCCCAAGGCCCCGAGGTCTTGAAACCATGCCAATAGATTCTGCGTGTCCGGGCCTGTCCGAACTGATTACCCGCCTCGATCGATCGGTCGAGGCGGGCACATCTGAGGCGATTACCGCCGCCGTGAAGAAAGATCTCGAGTACTTGCTCGGCGAGCGATTGCTGGCCCTGCCCGAGAGCTTCGTGCAGCCCCGCCCGGACGCGTACGCGAGGCGGCTGCTGCATCGCGACCCGGACGGCCGCTACTCCGCGATCGTGATGACGTGGGGGCCAGGGCAGGGGACCGCGGTGCACGATCACGGCGGCCTCTGGTGCGTCGAGGGCGTCGTCGACGGGGAGATCGCCGTGACGCAGTACCTCGTGCAGCAGGAGCCGGATGGCTACTATCGGGTCACGCCGATCGGATCGCTGCTCGCCGGCACCGGATCGGCCGGTTGCCTGATCCCGCCGACCGATCACCACGTGCTTGCCAACGCGCGCCCAACGCGCGCATCGATCACGCTGCACATCTACGGCGGCGATCTCGACGACTGCAAAGTGTTTCTCCCAGCCACTCCTGACGGGCGCTACGCGGAGAGCACGAGGATGCTGTCCTTCAATGAGTAATGGCTACATCGATCTGAACTTCCGCGGCAGCGCGCGCGTCATTGCGACCGCGGTGCTGGCCGGGACGGATGGCGTCACGCTGATCGATCCAGGCCCCACGTCGTGCCTGCCCGCGCTCGAAGCAGGTCTGCGCGACCAGGGCCTGTCGCTGCGCGACGTTCGCAACGTGCTGCTGACGCACATTCACCTGGATCACGCGGGAGCTGCGGGCACCATCGCCGAGCGCGTGCCCGGACTGCGCGTGTTCGTGCACGAGCGCGGCGCCGCGCACATGATCGATCCGGCAAAGCTCCTCGCGAGTGCGACACGGCTCTACGGCGAACACATGGACTTGTTGTGGGGCGCGTTCCAGCCGGTCCCTGCCGATCGCGTCACCGTGTTGACGGGCGGAGAGCGCCTCGAGCTTGGCGGCGCGTTCCTCAAGGTGGCGTACACGCCCGGCCACGCAAAGCATCACGTCAGCTATCTCGATGAACACACCGGTGTGGCCTACGTCGGCGACACCGCCGGCGTTCAAGTGAGCGGCACCTACCTGATTGCGCCGACGCCTCCGCCTGACATCGACATCGAAGCGTGGCAGCAGAGCCTGGACACGATCGAAGCATGGCAGCCGGTGTCGTTGTTCCTTACGCACTTCGGGCCGGTCTCGCCCGCGAAGGCCCACCTCACGAGGATTCGCGCGACCGTAGCAACCGCTGCCGAGAACGCCCGTGAGTTGCTGAAGGGCGGCGGAACCGACGAGGAGCTGTCGAAGCGATTTGCGGAGCAGATGCGGAAGGACGTCCGGCGTGAATTGCCGGAGCACGAAGCTAAGGCAGCGGAGCTCGCCGCCCCGTTCGATCAGTTGTGGGGCGGCCTGTCCCGTTACTGGGCGAAGAAAGTAGCAAGTAGCAAGTAGCAAGTAGCAAGATGCAGGAGCGCCTTTCTTGCTACCTGCTACTTGATACTTGCTACTTCCTCAGACGGCCACGGCCTCGAGCGTCGGCGTCTGCACGACCGGCGCTGTTTGAACCGGGTCGACCAGGAATCTCAGCGCGTAACCTGATGGCGTTCCCGTCGAGCGTCGACAGGGCGCCACGCGCCACACCGCTGACAGAACACGCCCTTCCCGCAAGCGCGTGGGCAGTTGCTGGTGCCCTCCGGCTGATCGCTCGATCTGCAGATGCACCAGGCGGAAGAGCGGAATCGCGGCTCCCGCCTCGCACTCCACAAAGACGCCGGCTTCACTGACATCTCGCGTCATGACTGACGCGAATCGGACGGCGCCGGAGGCGTCCTTCCAGGTAATGCGGGCCGGCAGGCTCAGGTTGACCCGTTCCGCCGAACGCTGCGTCACAAACTTCCCAAGGGGTTTGGGGTTAATCACGCTGCACGACATTCCAAGTTCCGCGCCGTTTCCATGCAGCGCTCTCGAACGGCCATTTGGAATGACAGAAGCGGCGTTTTGCGCGCCTTTATGGACTTTTGTGACTAGCTTGCTCTGGGATGGGGTGTGTAGTAGGTATCCAGCTATCTTCGTAACTGGCTACTTAGTAGTCACATCCGGACTGTTCTCGAGTCCCAGGCGCCTCAGCTTCAGATACAGTCCGCGCCGCGTGAGACCGAGGGCGCGCGCCGTTTCTGAGATGTTGCCCCGGTGCCTGGTCATCATTTCCCTTATGAGATCGCGTTCGATCTCATCGACGACGGATGCGAGCGTCTGCCCGCCGCGCAACGTCACCCGTCCCGGACCCGAGGCGGCGGACGCGGGAACGGTAGCCGTCAAATCGGCAGAGAGGTGCTCCGGGCCAATGGTGCCCCCGGGAGGCGCCATGGCGACGGCACGCTGCAGTTCGTTCCGAAGTTGCCGCACGTTACCGGGCCACCAGTACTGTGCGAACAGATCGAGCACGTCAGAGCTGAGTTGCAGGTCCGGCTTGCCGAACCGGTCCGACGCTTCGCGCAGGAAGAACGTCGACAAGTGAGGGATCTCTTCGCGGCGCTGGCGCAGGGGCGGCACGTGAATCCGAATCACGCTGAGCCGGTAGTACAGGTCTTCGCGGAACTTGCCTTCGGCCACGCGCTGTTCGAGATCCGCATTCGTCGCCGCCAGGACGCGCACGTCAACGGGCTGCGGCCGGTTCTCCCCGACGGGCATGATCTCGCCCTGCTCGAGGAAGCGGAGCAGCTTCGGCTGCACGTCGAGCGGCAAGTCGCCGACTTCATCCAGGAACAACGTCCCGCCGGCCGCGGTGCGGATCAGGCCGGGTTGATCTGACACCGCCCCCGTGAACGAGCCGCGACGATGGCCGAAGAGCTGGCTGTCCGCGAGCTCCCGCGTCGTCGTCGTGCAGTTGTAGGGCAGGAACGTGGCGGCGTTGCGTGACGAGCCCACGTGAATCGCTCGCGCGATCAGTTCCTTGCCGGTTCCGCTCTCGCCGGTGATCAACACCGTGAGGTCGTTGCCCTGGAGGCGCTGGATCTGATCGACGACGCGAATCATCGCGGCGCTGGCGCACAGAAAACCCGGCAGCAGCGGTTCCAGCGGGCGTTCCGTTGTGGCATCGACCGGCTGCGTGGGCCGATCGCGGACGCCGCAGAGGTCGAATCCCTGCCGGGCAACCGCGGCCATCATGCGCACGCGGCGCAATTGCGGATGGCCCAGCGGCCGCGGCGTCGCCACCATGGCGTGACGGGGGCCATCCGGCTCGCGTCCGATTGGTTCAACGACGATGGTGCCGGCGCCGTACGCCGAACCCTGGACCGCGAGGCGCGCCACGGTACGCGCGCCGTCAGCATCCGTGCCGGCAAATGAGATCAGGCGAATGTCGCCGCCGGGCAACTCGGCAAACACCGCGGTGATGTCGGCATTGACAGCTTCCAGGAGGGTGGCTGCCAGTTCGCGCGCGAGCAGATCCGGCAGTACCGCCGCGTCTACCAGCCTGCGCACCAGCGCATCGTCAGCATCCGCCGGCGAGCCGACGTATTCGCCGGTGCCCGGTGATTGCGTCGCGCTCATCGCGAGGCGGACCTGTTCGAGGTCGCGCGTGGCGCCAAGCGCCTGGAAGACTTGCGCCGCGTATTGATAATGCCGATCGGCCGTGGACTTGGCGCCGGCCTTGGCCGCGAGCCTGGCGAGCGCGAGCTGGCTGACCGCGGCTTGATATCGCTCGCCGACGAGCTCGAACACGCTCGAGCTCTGCGCGATGTCGTGGTACGCCTCGGTGGTTCGCGTCTGCCGCGCGCGCAGATCGCCGCGCAGTCGGAGAAACTCTCCCCAGGCACCGGGCGTGGTTCGCGGATCGAGACGCGACTCCACCTGCGTCAATCGATGCTCCGTGTCTTCGACGCGACCGGCAGCCAGCAGCGCTTCGGCCGCGATCAATTCGGCTTCGATGGTTTCGGCCGGTGGGGCATTGGTGGACTTCGCGATCTCGTCGGCGATCGCCAGGGCTTCATCCGGCCTGCCGCGGCGCGTCGCAAGCCGCGCGCTGATCACCCGCAGCGACCATTCATACCAGCGGCTGGTGTTACGCCCGTAGGCGCCGTACGCCTCTGCGGCCTGGCGCAGGTACTCGGCGGCGTTCTCGTAGTCGCCGCGCATCAGCGACATCTGCGCCAGCGTGTCGTAGACCGCGCCGGTCGTCTCGTGAAACTGCATGGCGCTGCGGACTTCGAGGGCGCGGTGCAGCACGGTATCGGCGCGATCGAGGTTGCCGACGCGCACACAGATCTGCCCGAGTGTCGCAAGCGCAACGGACAGCCCCGGCCCCTGGCCGAGCCCCTCGTGCACGCTCACGGCGCGCTCGGCGAGCGCGAGCGCCTGCTCGTAGCGGTGGCGAATCAGCGCGACGTTCGCCTGGTTGCCGTACACCGTGGCGAGCACATCATCGGCTTGTAGCAAGGACGCCATGCGCTCAGCCTGTCGCAGTGCGGCGTTGGCTTCGTCGTAGCGCCCGGTCTGCGCGAGCATGACCGCCGACAGCGAATGCACCATGGCGAGGTGCCGCTTGTCGCCCGCGGCGTGCAACGCCGCCGCGGCTTCGGCGATGTGTTCGCGGACGATCGCCATGTCGCCAACCTGGCGGTAGCACTGACCGAGGTAGAAATGCGCGAGGCCAATCGCGCGAGAGTCGTGGGCGATCTCGGCCTGCTTCAACGCCCGGTTGTGCAGCGCGATGGAGCGGGACTGTTCGCCGCGCGCGAACGCCACCCGGCCGTGCAGGCGCCACAGGTTGGAATGGAGGACCTGGGGCAGGCTGTCACGCAGGGTGTCCGGGGACCGGCCGAGCACCGTTCCGGCCTGTGCAAGATCACCCTGCAAGAGGTACGATTCAGCGAGCATGACGCGAATGCTCAGCTCGTCTTCTTTCGTCAGAGAGGACAGGGTGCGCAGGAGCGGCGCCAGGAGTTCGATGGTGGTAGCGGCTTGCCCCCGCTCCAGGGCGGCGTTGGCCCGGGCAATGACTGGCTGAAGCGCGGCGTTGGCCACCGCGAGAGTATACCAAGTATCCAGAGGGGATAATTCTTTCAGAACTATGGACTTGACCGTGGGAACGAGGACCGATGTCGGTCCGAGGAAGATGAACCAGGACCATTACGGATGGTGGCCGGACCTTGGCCTGTTCGTGGTGGCGGACGGCATGGGTGGGCATAACGCCGGGGAAGTGGCGTCGCACATGGCTGTCGAGGTCATCCACGGCTTCATTGCGGAAAGCGCGACGACCCCCGACATTACGTGGCCGTTCGGTCTCGAGCTGAAGAATTCCATGGATTCAAACCGGTTGACGACCGCCGTCCGGCTGGCGAACCGGAAGATTTACAGCGAGGGTTCTCGAAGCCCCGAACTGAGCGGCATGGGAACGACGGTGGTCGCGGCCCTGCTGCTCGGCGATCGCATCACGATCGTGAGCGTGGGTGACAGCCGCGTGTATCGCATGCGCAACGGCGCGCTCGAGCAGTTGACGCGCGACGACAGCTGGCTGGCGTCGGTCCTCGGACAGCAGGAAGCCGAGGACGCCGACCCGCAGCATCCACTGCGTCACGTGCTCACCAGTGTGGTCGGCACGAAGGACGATGTGAGACCGCCCGCGCGTGAAGAGCTAATCGAATCCGGCGACCGCTTCGTGTTGTGCACGGACGGTGTGCACGGTCGCCTCGATAGCGCGGCCCTGGCCAGCGTCCTGACCCAATCTGCTTCCGCCGCTGATGGCGCGGCCAATCTCGTGCAAGAAGCGATCACCCGGGGCACCACCGACAACGCGACCGCCCTCGTCATCAACGTGAACTAATCGATGCGCCGACTTGTTGCTCTCGTGTTCGTTGCTTTGCTCCCGGCGTGTAGCGGCTCGTCGACACCGGCGCCGGCGCCGGCACCAGGTGCGCAACCCGCACCCGGCGCAACGGGTACCCAGGCGCAGTCCAAGCCACGAATAGTCTTTCTGGGTGATAGCCTCACCGCCGGCCTGGGCCTGCCTTCCGCGGAGAGTTACCCGTCGCTGATCGGCAAGCGGCTGAAGGAGCAGGGGCTGGACTACGAGATCGTCAACGCCGGTGTCTCGGGTGACACGTCGGCGGGCGGATTACGGCGCCTGGACTGGTCGCTCGAAGGCGATGTCAAGCTGCTGATCGTCGCGCTCGGAGCCAACGACGGTCTTCGCGGACTGCCGCCGGTCGAATTGAAGAAGAACCTCGCCGCGGTGTTGGAGCGCGCAAAGACCGAGGGTGTTCCGGTGTTGCTTGCCGGCATGGAAGCGCCGCCGAACAACGGTCCCGAGTACACGCGCGAGTTCCGCAACGTCTACGTTGAGCTCGCGAAGGAATACAACGTCCGCTTCATCCCGTTCCTGTTGCAGGGCGTGGCGGGTGACGCCTCTCTCAACCAGGCGGACGGCATTCATCCAAACACCCGCGGCGCCGAAATCGTCGCCGACATTGTTTGGAAGGAACTTGGGCCAATGCTCGGGCGTCAAAACTAGCAGGCGCCTCAACTGACAACTTAGCCCAAGCCCCAAGTCCCAAGCCCCAAGTCCCCAATGATCCAGCTACGCGGCGTTTCCAAGACAGTCCTGAGCGGCGGCCAGCCGCTGACGATTCTCCATCCCCTTGATCTCGATGTCGCCGACGGCAAGTGCCTGGCCATCATCGGCCCCTCGGGCAGCGGAAAGTCGACGCTGCTTGGCTTGATTGCCGGTCTTGATTCGGCCTCGACGGGCTCCATTCGAATTGGCGGGCAGGACATCACCACGCTCGACGAAGATGCGCTGGCCAGGCTGCGCGGCGAGAAGATCGGGTTCGTGTTCCAGTTCTTCCACCTGGTGCCGTCGCTGACCGCGATGGAGAACATCCAGGTGCCCATGGAGATCGCCGGACGGCGTGATGCAAAGGCGCGGGCGCAGGCGCTGCTCGACGAGGTGGGACTGCACGAGCGCGGACACCACTATCCGTCGCAATTGTCCGGTGGTGAGCAGCAGCGCATTGCCATCGCCAGGGCGCTGGCCAACGATCCACCCCTGATCCTGGCCGACGAGCCAACCGGCAATCTCGATAGCTCGAACGGCAGCCACATCCTGGACTTGCTGATGCAGGTCCGGCGCAATCGCGGCGTCACGCTGGTGATGGTGACGCACGACAACCACGTGGCCGCGGTCGCCGACGAGCGCCTGGTCCTGCGTGATGGCCGTCCGGTCGTCGACGCGTCCACGCCGGGCGCGGTGGTGGCGGCCCCATGAACTTTGTCGTCCTCATGGCCGCGCGGGAGATGCGCGCGTCGTGGAAGCGGCTGCTGTTCTTCTTCATCTGCATCGCCATCGGCGTCGGCGCCATCGTCGCGCTGCGCTCGGTCATTCAGAGCGTGCGCAACACCTTCGCCGGCGAGGCGCGCTCGCTGATCAGCGCCGACGCGGTGATCGGCAGCAACCAGCCACTCAAGCCGGAGCTGATTGCGAAGATCAACGAGCGGCTCGCTGCGGCCGGCGCCGAGAGCACCAGGTCCGTTGAGCTGGCGACCATGACGCGCGCCGCGGATCGCCCCGACGCCCGCGCGCGAATGGTTGAACTCCGCGCCGTGGAGGCCGCCTTCCCGTACTACGGTCAGATGAAACTGGAAGGGCAGCCGTACTCCCACGAGCTGTTGCGCAACTTCGGCGTGCTCGTGCGCCCCGAACTGCTCTCGCAACTGGAGGTCAAGGTTGGGGACACCCTCACCATCGGCTCACAGCGCTTCACGATTCGGGGCGTGATCCAGTCCGAGCCGGGCCGGCGCCTTGGGGCATTCAGCATTGGCCCGCGCGTCTTCGTGGATGTGGCCGATCTCGAGAAGACCGGTCTGATGGCCTTCGGCAGCCGCGTCGCGCAGCAGCGGCTGGTCAAGGTGCCGGACAGCGCCCTCGACAAGCTGGTGGTCGACCTCCGCGCGGACTTCGCGAACGAGTTCGCGCGCGTGCGTTCCTACAAGGCGACCGAAGACAACATCGGGGACGACTTCGCGCTGGCCGAGAACTATTTAAGCCTCGTCGGCCTGGTGATTGTCATTCTCGGCGGCATCGGCGTGTCGAGCGTCACGCGGGTGTTCGTCCAGCAGAAGATGAAGAGCATCGCCGTCCTGAAGTGCGTCGGCGCGCGCTCGTCGCAGTTGCTCGCCATCTACGTGGCGCAGGTGATCGGCCTGGGGC
>DATMJU010000611.1:0-25079 GCA_035553795.1 Vicinamibacterales bacterium | reverse complement strand
GGCGTTGAACACGCGACCATCTGGGGACCCAGCATGTTCGGACGTTCGACCTGGGTTGCCTTCCTCTCAGCCGCCGATCGTGTCGTCGCAGACAACGAGCGTTTGATGGTGTGGCGTCACAACACCAACCCCGGCGCGCTTGCCGATCTCAAGATCCGCCTTGTCAGCGGCCGCGATCTCGCCGAGAGCGACACGCTCGGCGCACCGATGGTCGCGATCCTGAGCGAGACCACCGCGGCGCGGCTCTGGCCCGGACAGGACGCCGTGGGCCGCCAACTACGTGTCGGAGCGGCGAACACTCCTCTGGTGACCGTGGTCGGCGTCGCCGCCGACGCGCGTCATCGCGGCCGGTTCCGTTTCAGCCAGGGGGCGGCCGCGCACGAGCCGCAGCTTGATATCTACCTGCCGTATGCGCAGCGCCCAGGGACGTTGATCACCTTTGGTGTGCGCACAACCTCCGATCCCGATCAGCACACCACTGCTGTTCGTGCGGCGATTGCCGGATTCGATCCCACGGTGCCCATCTACGATGTCGCGTCGCTTGACAGCCGCCTGCGAACCGAAGAGTCGCCGCTGGCATTTGCAGCGGTGTTGTTGAACCTGTATGGCGGCCTCGCCATCTTACTGGCGGCAATTGGCGTTTATGGAGTGCTGGCCGCCGCGGTCGTGAGCCGGCGCCGCGAGCTTGGCATCCGCACCGCGCTTGGCGCGGACCCGCGCCGGCTGGTGAGGGGCGTCGTGTCCGAGGGGGTCACGGTCGCGGTCATCGCGGTCGGCATCGGCTCGATCGCCGCGTGGGCGCTGGCGCGATCGTTCAGCGGACTGCTGTTCGGCGTGGCCGGCAACACTGCGACTACGCTCGCGGGATCTGCCGTGATCCTAATCGTGATGGCCGCGTGCGCCAGCCTGGTTCCGGCGCGTCGTGCCTCGCGCGTGGATCCGATCGCCGCGTTGCGCAACGACTAGCCGGGCACCGGTAGAATGTTGCGTGCCTACTCGCGTCATCGCGCGGACTCCGGCGGCTGTTTCGCAGCCGGCCGAGGATCCAGGCGCGGTTGAGTCTTTTCTCGAAGACGCGGCGCACTATCCGGGCGGCCACGCGTCCACCGTGGTGCGGCCGCGATCGATCGAGGAGTTGTCCGCGTGCCTCCGCGGCAACGACGCAATCCTTCCGGTCGGCGCGCAATCCTCGCTAACCGGTGGCGCAACGCCATTCGGGGGAAAAGTGCTGAGCACCGATCGCCTGGCCGCGATGTCCATAGGCGACGGCCGCGCGCGCGTCGGGGCCGGCGTGCCTCTTCAACGGCTCCAGGACGAACTCGCCACCTCCGGCCGCTGGTTTCCGCCGGTGCCTACTTACCTCGGTGCGTTCGCGGGCGGAGCGGTGGCGACGTGCGCGGCGGGGGCCGCAACCTTCAAATACGGCACCGTGCGTGAATGGGTCGAGGGGCTTACAGTCGTCCTCGCCGGCGGCGACGTGCTGACGCTCTCGAGGGGTGAATACATCGCCGGTGCCGACGGCATGTTCGAAATCATCACCGCGAGGGGCGTGCGGCGCATCCAGATTCCAGGCCTTCGCATGCCTGACGTGCCGAAGCGATCGGCGGGTTACTTCCTCGCTCCAGGCATGGACCTGATCGATCTGTTCATCGGCTCCGAAGGCACCCTCGGCGTGATCGCTGACGCGACGTTTCGAACGGCCCCGTTGCCCGGTGGCATCTGCCGCGCTCTGGTTCCCGTGCCGACCGAAGCAGCGGCGATCGAGCTTGCTGGCGCCATGCGCGCTGCCGCGCAGGCAACGTGGCGTACCGCCGATCCGCGTGGCATCGACCTTGCGGCGATCGAGCACATCGACGCGCGATCGATACAAGTCGTGCGCGAGGACGGGATCGATCGCAAGCTCGAGATCGCCTTGCCCACTGGCGCCGCGGTGGTACTGCTGGTCGATCTCGAATTGTCTGGCCAGGCCGGTGACGCGGATCTATGGGCGCAACTCGAAGCCGCGCGCGACGAGTCAGCCGCCGATGCGCCGCTTGTCCGCTTCTGCCGCCTGCTGGATGCGAAGGGCGTACTCGAGGACACCGAAATCGCATTGCCGCGCGATCGCGCACGCGCGGCCGCGTTTGCGGAGCTGCGGGAGGCCGTCCCGGCCGGCGTGAATCGCCGCGTTGCTCTCGCCAAGCAGCACGATCCGGCGATTTCGAAAACCGCCGCCGACATGATCGTGCCGTTCGATCGCTTCGCCGACATGATGCGCGAGTGCCGCCGGCTGTTCGCCGAGCGCGACCTCGATCTCGCAGTGTGGGGACACATCTCCGACGGCAACGTCCATCCGAACGTGATCCCCCGGCGCGCCGGTGATGTTGAAAAAGGGAAAGAGGCGATCCTGGAGCTTGGCACCGCGGTGATTGCCATGGGCGGCTGTCCGCTCGCCGAGCATGGTGTTGGCCGCAACCCCATCAAGCAACATCTGCTGCGCCAGCTCTACGGCGACGCAGGCGTCTCGGCGATGCGAGCCATCAAGCTCAGCCTCGATCCGAATGGCTCACTCGCTATGGGAGTGATTTTCCCAGCACAATAAGAGCAGATGCTGGCGGAAGTTCAAGCCGCGGTGGTTCGCCGCCCGGCAGACACCGCGTTTGTCCTGCTGCTCGACTTCGACGGAACGCTGGCGGAATTCAATCCCGACCCTGCAGCGCCCGAGCTGACGCCTGAGCGCTGGACCCTGCTGAATCAGATCGCGAGCGAGCCGGGCATGTCGGTCGGCATCGTCAGCGGCCGCCGGCTGGACGACCTGCGCGCGCGCACCCGCCTTCCCGATCACGTCTATCACGCCGGTCTTCATGGCCTGGAGATCGAGGTGAACGGTGAACGCACGACCCACCCGGATCTCCCTGCTGCGGAAGCGCACATGGAGGGCCTCGCTGATTGCCTCAGCAAGCTGACGACGGAGTTTCCCGGAGTGATGATCGAAGACAAGGGCGCGAGCGTCGCGGTGCATGCACGGCCGGTGGCATATCGCTTCCATGAAAAGCTGTTCGCACGCGCGGACATCCTCGCGCTGCCGTGGATCGTTGAAGGGCACGCCCGCCGGCTCGAAGGCAACGAGGTCGTTGAATTCCTGCCGAACATCCACGGGCACAAGGGTGAAGCCACGAAATGGATCACCGCAAGCGTTGAAGCAAAGTTCGCGCGAGCCGCGTGGGTTGCCTACATCGGAGACGACATCACCGATGAGGATGCGTTCCGCGCGATCGATCAGGGCATCGGCGTGCTCGTCGGTCTTCGTCCAACCTCAGCAACATACAAGCTGGACGGTATTGTTGACGTCGATCGTTTCTTGAGATGGTTGGCTACAGAGGGTAACGTCAGAAGAACTGCATGAATGCTGCTCAGCTGGTTTCGACGCTCGGTGACTCGCTCCGCGGCACTCGACTGATCGTCGTCGCCAACCGCGAGCCGTACATTCACCTTCGCCGCACGCGATCGGCGCGCGGTCTCTTTAACTGGCTGCGCGGGCGCAAGGAAACGGAAGCCGTTGAATGGACGCGGCCCGCGAGCGGTCTCGTCACCGCGCTCGATCCCGTGATGCGCGCATGCGGAGGCACGTGGATCGCCCACGGCAGCGGCAACGCCGATCGCGAAACCGCCGACGCGCGCGGCCGCGTGCGCGTGCCGCCCGATCGTCCGTCCTACACGCTGCGGCGTGTCTGGCTCACCGAAGAAGAGGAGCAGGGCTACTACTACGGGTGCGCGAATAACGCGCTCTGGCCGCTCTGTCACATCGCCTACGCTCGCCCGGTGTTCGACGATGCCGATTGGCAACAGTACGTGAAGGTGAACCGCCGTTTCGCGGATGCGGTGATCGAAGAGGTTGGTGACGATCGCGCGGTGGTGTTCGTGCAGGATTACCACTTCGCGCTGTTGCCGCGCTTCGTGAAGGAGGCGCGGCCGGACGTCACCGTCTGCCAGTTCTGGCACATTCCATGGCCCAACCGCGAGGCGTTTCGCGTGTGTCCATGGGGTGAAGACATCCTGCACGGGTTGCTCGGCAACGACCTGCTGGGTTTCCACATCCAGTATCACTGCAACAACTTTCTCGACACCGTCGATCGCGCGCTCGAGTCGCGCGTGGACTACGAGCACTTCGCGGCGTGGCGCGGCGGCCGTCCGACCTACGTTCGTCCGTTCCCGATCAGCATCGACCCATCGCTGTGGAAGGGCCCGACCAAGCCCGCGGAACTGTCCGCAGAGTCGCGCGGGGCACGCAAGGCACTGGGATTGAACGACGAGCGCATCATCTTCGGCATCGATCGCCTGGACTACACCAAGGGCATTCCGGATCGCCTCAAGGCGTTCGCGCGGATGCTGGAGCGGCACCCGGAGTGGCGGCGCAAGGTGACGATGGTACAGATCGGCGCGCCGAGCCGTGAACACCTGCAGAGTTACCAGGCACTGATGAGCGAAGTGGAGGCATGCGTCTCGCAGATCAACGCCAAGTACCGCGCCGACGGCTGGGTGCCGATCGTCTACCGGCCGCAACATCATCAGCCGGAAGCCGTCGCGCACATGTATCGCGCCGCCGACGTGTGCGTGGTGTCGTCGCTGCATGACGGCATGAACCTGGTGGCCAAGGAATTCATCGCCTCACGCAGCGACGAGCGCGGCGTGCTGGTGCTGTCGGAATTCACCGGCGCCGCGCGCGAGCTCGATCACGCCGTGCACGTCAACCCGTACGCCGTCGACGCCTTTGCCGACTGCATGCACGGCGCGCTGCTGATGCCCGGTGACGAGCAGCGGCGGCGCATGCGCGCGCTGCGGGAGCGGGTGCACTCGCACACCGTGTTTGACTGGGCCGCGGCGCTGCTGATGGCGGCCAGCCGGCGGATGGAGACCGTGGCGTGACGCCGGGCGTGCTGCCCCTCCATCACGGCGCGATTGGCAACGGCCGCGTCATCGCGCTGGTTGCGCCGGACACCAGCATCGACTGGCTGTGCCTGCCGAGATTCGACAGTCCGTCGGTGTTCGCGCGGCTGCTGGATACCGAGCGTGGCGGCAGCTGGTCGTTCAAGCCCGTCGAAGACTGGCGCGCCGCGGCGGCCTACGTCCGCAACACCAACGTCCTGCGCACCGAGATCGACACCGGCGACGGCCGGTTCGAAGTCCTCGATTTCGCTCCGCGCGTGGTGCAGGGGCTGAAAGTCGATGCGCCGATCGAGATCTGCCGGCTGCTGCGCCCGTTGTCGGGCACCCCGCGCATCCGGGTGCACTTTGATCCGCGGCCCGACTACGGTCGCGCTCGCGTGGAGACGGTGGCATCCGGCCAGGGGCTTGAAGTGGTGGGCGGCCCGACGCGGTTGTACCTGTCGACCAACGTGCCCGTGCCGTACGTGCAGGACGGCTCGCCCGTGCGGATCGATCGCCCGACGTTCTTTGCGTTGAGCTCTGGCAAACCGCCGTCGATCCTGTCCGGGCCTGAGGCGGAGAACGCCCTCGAGCAGACGATCCGCGGATGGCGCCTGTGGGCGAAGACCACCAACCTGCCAACCTTCGCACCAGAGGCGGTGCTGCGCTCGGCCCTGTGCCTCAAGCTCCACGCCTCCATCGATACCGGCGCGATCATCGCCGCGGCCACCACCAGCATTCCTGAAGCGCTCGGGTCTGGCCGGAACTGGGATTACCGATTCTGCTGGTTGCGTGACGCGGCATTCGTCGTCGAAGCGCTCCGCCGCCTGAGCCACCTGTCGGAGGGTGAGGCGTTCGTGCGGTTCCTGCGCGAGATGGCAGACAACGGCCCGTTGCAGCCGCTCTACGGCGTCACCGGAACCCGCGAGCTGTTCGAGGAATTGGTGCCCGAGCTGCGCGGCTACGACGGCGTGGGCCCGGTGCGCGTCGGCAACGCCGCCTACGTGCAGCAGCAGCACGATGTGAACGGCGAGATGGTGCTCTGCCTCGAAACCATCCTGACCGATCCGCGCGTCGTCTGGGAAGATCCGTCGCTCGCGCCGTTGCTCGAGCGGCTCGTCGAGGAGTCGATGGTGTCGTACCAGGTGGAGGATCTCGGGCTCTGGGAATACCGGACGCAACCGCGCCATTACACCTTTTCGAAGGCGATGTGCTGGGTCGCCGCGCATCGCGGCGCCGAGCTGGCCGAGTTCCTCGGGATGCCTGGGCACGCGCAACGGTGGAAGGCATGGGCGGATCGCGAGCGTCCCCAGATCCTCGAGCGCGCGTTCAACAAGCAACTCGGGATGTTCACTCAGGCGCTCGACGGACAGTACGCGGACGCGTCAAACCTGCTGTTGCCGGCGCTGGGCCTGATCGACCCGCACGATCCGCGCTTCCGCTCGACGGTGCGCGCCTACGAACGCGAGCTGGCGCCGGAAGGCTTGATGCTGCGCTACAAGCATCCCGATGACTTCGGCCACACCACCAGTGCGTTTTCGATCTGTTCGTTCTGGTGGGTCGAGGCGCTGGCGATGATGGGCGAGGTCGATGAGGCCGTCGCATTGTTTCGCAAGTTGGAGAAGTACGCCAATCCACTCGGCCTGTTCTCGGAAGACATCGAGCCCAGCACCGGCGCGCTGCTCGGCAACTTCCCGCAGGCGTACACGCACGTCGGCCTGATCCACGCCGCCATCACCATCGGTGAAATCCTCGACGCGCGGCACGGCTCCTTCCGCGCCTGGTCATGAGGGAGTAGCAAGATACAAGAAGCAAGAAGCGGCCGTCTTGCTACTTGCTACTTGCTACTGTCCCTCGCGACACCATTCGTCCCACCAGGCAAAGTTCCTGTAACGTAGAAAGCCGATGAGAGTTGCTTTGCTGTTGCTCGGAGTCCTCGTCGCGTCTTCAGCCTGGGCCCAGCCGTCTGCGGGGATCACCGCGCCTGCGTCGGCGAAGACGTATGACGGGCGTTCGGGATCGCTGGAGGTTGAGCCGCCGCGCATCGAGCAGTCGATCGACATCGACGGCGCCCTCGATGAAGCCGTGTGGTCGCAGGCGGCGGTGCTGTCGGGATTCTCTCGCTACGCGCCAGTCGATGGCGCGCCCGCCGACAATGCCACCGAGGTGCTGGTGTGGTACTCGCCGTCGGCGATGCACTTCGGCATTCGCGCCTCGGCGCCGGCGGGGTCGGTGCGCGCCACGCTCGCCGATCGCGATCGCATCCAGTCGGACGATCACATCATCATCTTCCTGAGCACCTACAACG
The DNA here is from genome assembly GCA_035553795.1 of Vicinamibacterales bacterium. Classification (GTDB taxonomy): domain Bacteria; phylum Acidobacteriota; class Vicinamibacteria; order Vicinamibacterales; family UBA2999; genus 12-FULL-67-14b. The sequence continues at coordinate 17,866 of DATMJU010000611.1, read as the reverse complement.
ACGGCCGTCAGGCCATGGTGTTCGGCGTCAATCCGCTCGGCGTGCAGCTCGATGGCGCGCTCGCGGAGGGCACGCGCGGCACCGGCGGCGGGTTCACCGGCCTCACCTCCGGCCGCGAGTCGCCGGACCTGAGCCCTGACTACGTCTTCCAGTCGAAGGGCCGCGTCACCGCGTCCGGATACGAAGTGGAAGTCCGCATCCCGTTCAAGAGCGTGCGCTATCAGTCGCAGTCGACGCAGGACTGGGGGATCCACGTCACGCGCGTGGTGCCCCAGCAAGGGATTGAAGACAGCTGGGCGCCCGCCAGGCGCAACGAAGCGTCGTTCCTTTCGCAGGCAGGCCGCCTGAAGAATCTCAGCGATCTGCGTCGCGGGCTGGTGCTCGACCTCAACCCAGTCGCCACGACCAAGCTGGATGGCCAGGAGGGGAGCGCCGACGGCTGGAATTACGATCCGTCGCGTCCGGAAGTCGGCATGAACCTTCGGTGGGGCATCACGCCCAACCTGACCATGAACGGCACGGTGAATCCGGACTTCTCGCAGGTGGAGGCTGACGCCAGCCAGTTCAGTTTCGATCCGCGGCAGGCACTGTTCTTCCCCGAGAAGCGCCCGTTCTTTCTCGACGGCATCGAGCAGTTCGCGACGCCCAACAACCTGATCTATACGCGTCGCGTGGCCTCGCCAATCGCGGCGACGAAGATCACGGGCAAGGTCGGCGGCCGCACGAGTCTCGCGTATCTCGCGGCGGTAGACGATCAGGCGTTGTCCGCGACCGGTGAGGATTATCCGATCTTCAACATCCTGCGCGTGCAGCGCGATGTCGGCGCGCGATCGCGGGCGGCGCTGGTCTATACCGACCGTATCGACGGCAACCGCTCGAACCGCGTGATCGGCTCCGATGCGCGGCTGGTCTGGAAGGACATCTACAGCCTGACGCTGCAGGGCGCGATGAGCCGCACCGACGCCGGCGAGACGGTGACCACGGCGCCGCTGTGGCAGGGGGTGTTCGCGCGTGCCGGACGCCGCTTTGCGCTTCGCTACACTTTGCGCGGCGTCGATCCGGACTTCCGCGCGGCCGCCGGCTTCATCTCGCGTACCGGTATTGCGTCAGGCAATTTCAACCACGCGCTCATCACCTACGGCAAGCCGGGGAGCGCGCTCGAGCGCTGGTCGAGCGACGTCGTGCTCGACGGCACGTGGCAGTACGACGAGCTGATGGCCGGCCGCGCGTCCCAGGATCGCAAGCTGCACTTCAACAACAACTTCACATTCCGCGGCGGCTGGCGCGTGGGCGGGTCCGTGCTGTTCGAAACGTTCGGCTACGACAAGACCCTCTATCGCGACTACTTCCTCGGCCGCGAGGGCACGAACGGCCTCGAGTTCGTGCCGTATCCCGATGGGCCGCGGTTGCCAAACCTTGATTACGTCTTCTCCGCGACGACACCTCAGCGCGCCGGGGTGGAGCTCGATGCGCAGATCTTGTGGGGCAAGGACGAGAACTTCTACGAATGGTCGTCGGCCGACATCATCTTCCTGAACGTCGGCGCGGCGTGGAAGCCGACCGACAAGCTGCGCGTCGACGCGAGGTACCAGCTGCAGTCGTTCCGCCGCCGCACGGATGACTCGATCGTCGGCATCCGGCGCATTCCGCGCTTGAAGGCGGAGTACCAGATCTCGCGGCCGATCTTCGTGCGCGTGATCGGCGAGTACAACAGCGACTGGCAGGATGACCTGCGCGACGATTCGCGCACCAACCTGCCGATCTACATTCTGAATCGCGCGACGGGGCAATACGATCGCGCGGCGAAGGCGTATGTGAAGTCGTTCCGCACCGACTTCCTGTTCTCGTACCAGCCGACGCCGGGCACCCTGTTGTTTGCCGGCTACGGCAACACGCTCGCGGACCTGGATGATGACTACCGGACGCGCAAACTACAGCGCAGCGCCGACGGGTTCTTCCTGAAGTTCAGCTACCTGTTCAGGCTGTAGCGGCTATTCCTCTTCGCCGTCCGGCGCCTCTGGCTTCGGACGGAACAGGATGACGATCTTGCCGACGCGGTGAACAACGGCGGCGCCGGTCGCGGCCGCGAGATCCTCGCCGACCTGTTTGCGCTCGTCGCGATCGTCGAGTTGGACCTTCACCTTGATCAGTTCGTGCTTGGCGAGGGCGCGTTCCACTTCCGCAATCACCGCCGGCGTGCCGCCGGCATGACCCACGGACACGTTCGGCTCGAGGGCGTGAGCCTTGGCTTTCAGTCGTGAACGATCCTTGGCGGTGAGGGAGACGGGCATGACCAATTGTAGCGTCCGCCACCGTGGATGACGGGTAGAATCACGGCGGAGGAACGACCATGCTCAGCGAATTCCGCGAGTTCATCGCCAAGGGAAACGTCATGGATCTCGCCGTCGGCGTGATCATCGGCGCGGCGTTTCAGAAGATCGTTGATTCGCTCGTGAACGATGTCGTGATGCCGGTCGTCGGACTGGCCACCGGCGGCACGGACTTCTCGAACATGTTTACCGTGCTGCGGGACGGCCTCAAGGTGCCAGGCCCGTACGCGTCACTCGCCGAGGCGAAGGCCGCGGGCGCGACGGTCATCGCCTACGGCTCGTTCGTGACGCAGATCCTCCAGTTTCTGATCCTCGCGTGGGTCGTGTTCCTGATGGTGAAGGCGGTCAACCGCGTCAGGCGCCAACAGCCGTCAGCTTGAGGTGCCCGATATGGTGCCGGCCGTGCCACGCGTAGAGCTGTAGAAACCAGTCGAGCGTGCGGGGGCCGTGATCGGGGTGCACGGCTTCGCGCGCGAAGTCCGCGGCGCTCATCGCGTTCAGCATCACGAGCCAGCGTTGATGCAGGCCGTCGAGAATCTGCACCGAGATCTGCGGATCGAGCGTGGCGTCGGCCAGCTTTGCCCACGCCGCTTCGTCATATGGCTTGATGGTGGGCCGGTCTTCGGTTAGCGCCAGTCGGAAACGAATGAATGCATTCATGTGGCTATCGGCGAGGTGGTGCACCACCTGGCGGGCGGTCCAGCCGCCCTCGCGATACGGCCGCTCGAGCTGGGCGGCCGCCAGGGCGGGCCTCAGCTCGGCGAGGAGACCGCCGATAGCAGCGATGCTGGCCTGCCGGTCGGCGTCGGTTGCGGTCGGATTGAAGCTGAATTTTCCGGTGGGGAATCTGGCATCCATGCCCGGAATACTAACGTAAGTTGCTGATTCTAAAAGCTTAAGACTTTCTAAAGTGACGCCTTTAGCACCCCTGCACCCTCGAACTTTCGCGCCGGCGCAGCCTAACCAGACGGCCGGAAGGCCGTCAAAGCAATAGGGATGGACGAGCGCGACCCGTCAGTAGTCGCCAGGGCCCGTGACGGCGACCGCGACGCGTTTCGAACGCTCGTCGAGACGCACTCCCGCTACATCTATTCGCTGGCGCACCGGATGACCGGGAACGCGCAGGATGCGGAGGACGTGGTGCAGGAGGCATGGCTCAAGGCGCACAAGCAATTGAGCCGGTTTGAAGCCCGGGCCGACTTTCGCACCTGGATGCACCGCATCACGGTGAACTGTTCGATCGATCTGATCCGCGCCCGACGGCATCGCGAAGACGCGCACGACCCGGTGGATCTCGAACAGGGCCCGTTGAGTGATGTTGGCGCCGACGCGCAGCCAACACCCGAGCGCGTCGCCGCCAGCACGCAGATTTCGGATCGCGTGAACCAGGCGCTGGGGTTGTTGACCGCCCTCGAGCGCGCCGCCTTCACGCTCCGCCACGTTGAGGGCATGTCGATCGAAGAGGTCGGCGAGAAACTCGGAATGAAGACCAGCGCGACGAAGCACAGCATCTTCCGCGCGGTGAAAAAAATGAGAGCGGCGCTGGAGCCGTTTGCGCAGACATAGCCATGACCAACCACCTGACAGATGACGAACTGATTCTCCATTGCTACGGCGAAGTTGAGCGCGCCGACCAGGCGCGCGTCGATGCCCACCTCGCGTCGTGCATGGAGTGCCAGGCCGCCAAGGAGAAGATCGCGCGCGTGATGGCGATGCTCGACACTGCGGCGCCGGTGGAGGCGCCGGACGGTTTCGAACGCATCGCGTGGGCGCGCCTCGAGCCGCAGCTTGATGCCAACACCAGCCGCCGCTCGTGGTTCTGGTTCCCGCAGTGGGCGCTGGCCGGTGGCGTAGCGGCGCTGCTGGTGACGGCGTTCTGGGCCGGCCGCATGTCGACCGTGGAGCCCGCGGCTCCTGCCACCGTTGCGGTCGCCGATATTGAACCGGGCAGCGTGCTGCAGGCGACGGTTGGTGATCACCTCGATCGCACGCAGATGATGCTGGTCGAACTCGCCAACGCGGATACGGACGGAGCCGATGTGCTCGCCGGTGAACAGGAGCGCGCGGTCGACCTGGTCGCCGCCAACCGGCTGATTCGCCAGTCCGCGCAGCAATCCGGCGACGCGCAGATTGTCGACATCCTCGAGGATCTCGAACGCGTGCTGCTGGAGGTTGCTAACGCTCCAGCCACAGTCACGTCTAACGATTTGACTGACTTGCAAACACGCATCACTCGTGAGGACCTGCTCTTCAGGCTCCGCGTGATTGCTTCGGAGATGCGTCAACGAAACCTGAACGATCGCACGACTGGCGATCCGGCCATGCGGCGCACGCCGCGGTCGTAGAGAACTTGAGCGACGGACCTGAGGTTCGTCGACGATTGAGGAGAACGAAGATGAGTGTTATCAGCCAAACCGGACGCGCACTGACGATCGGCGCGATCCTTCTCGCGCCGGTGATCGCTGCCGCTCAACCGGCGGCGCCCGCGGCGCCACCGGTGCCCGCGGCACCGAGGGTGCTGCCGGTGCCTGCGGTGCCGATGGTGCCAGGCGTGCCGGCGATGTTCGAGATGCCGGACCTGTCAGAGATTGGACCCGCCATTGCCGGCGCGTTCGACGCGCTGCGCGAGATCGGCCCGCTGCCGGAGATGCCGGTGTTGCCGCCGATGCCGGCGATGCCCGGGATGCCGGTGATGCCGCCGCTGCCGGATGTGAGCATGGCGGTCGCCAATGCGGAACGCGGTGCGGTGATTGCACGCTCGGCACTTGATGCGATGCGTGCCAGTGGCGCGCTCGGGTTCGCGGTGGCCGGCGAGCAGCGCTCGCGCGAAGACGAAGACCGCCAGCGCGCCGACGAAGCGCGTCAGCGTGAAGAGGAAGCCAAGCAGCGCGAAGCGGAGCGCCGCCAGAGGGTGGACGAGTACTACCAGCGCGGCCAGGAGTACCTCGAGCGCCGCTCGTGGGCACGCGCCGCGGATTCCTTCACCCGCGTGATCGAGGCGCAGACCTCCAACCGTGTGGATGCCGCCCTCTACTGGAAGGCCTACGCGCTCGACAAGTTGAGCCAGCAGGCCGACGCGCTCGCCGCGGTGCAGGACCTGATCAAGCGTTTCCCGCAGAGCCGGTGGCTCAGCGACGCGAAGGCGCTCGAACTGCAGGTGCGGCAGAACTCCGGCCAGGCGCCGAACCCGGGCGCCGAGTCGGATGAAGAGCTGAAGCTCCTCGCCATCCAGGGCCTGCAGCACTCCGATCCGGAACAGGCGGTGCCGATGCTCGAGAAGATCATCCAGGGAACCTCGTCTCCCCAGCTCAAGGCGCGCGCCCTGTTCGTGCTCGCGCAGAGCAATTCGCCGCGGGCCCGCCAGGTGCTGACCGGCGCCGCCAAGGGCGCGTCGAATCCTGACGTGCAGCGCCGCGCCATCCAGTACCTCGGGGTGCACGGCTCGACGGAGAATCGCGCCATCCTCGCGGACATCTACGCGAGCTCGAGCGACGTCGACATCAAGCGGCAGATCCTGCGCTCGTTCATGGTCGCCGGCGACAAGGCGCGCGTGCTGAACGCCGCCAACACCGAGAAGGTGCCGGAGCTGCGCCAGGAAGCGGTCCGCCAGCTGGGCGCCATGGGCGCGCGTGAGGAGCTGTGGCAGCTGTATCAGAAGGAAACGACGCCGGAAGTGAAGCGCCAGATCCTGAACTCGATGATGGCGAGCGGCGATGTGACGCGCATGATCGACGTCGCCAACACCGAGCAGAACGCGGAGCTTCGCCGCCGCGCGGTGCAGCATCTCGGCGCGATGGGCCGCACCAAGACCGGTGACGTGCTGGTCGGCATCTACGGCAAGGAAAAGGAAACGGACATCAAGCGCTACGTGATCAACGCGCTGCACTCGCAGAACAACGCCGAGGCGCTGGTCGCCATCGCCCGCAAGGAATCCGACCCGACGCTCAAGCGCGACATTGTCTCCAAGCTGTCGGTGATGACGAAGTCGAAGGTCGCCATGGACTACTTGATGGAGATCTTGAACAAATGAAGGCCCTGCTCATCGTCGTCACCGCGCTCGTGGTGATCGCCGGGGCACCCTTCGACTCAGGCGGGGCCGCAAGCGGCCTCGCCTTCGCTCAGGGCCAGCAGACGCCCCGGCTCTCCAACGGCCGCATCGAGCCGCACGCCACGACCAGCATCGCGAAGGACGTGCCGGCCCTGGCCGAGACGCTGACCGAGCCGATGTGGATCGGCTACGCCCAGCCGATGATCGACGGCAACCACGAGATGTGCGACTACTGGAACGACGGCCGCCGCATGTCGCAGTCAACCGATCCGATACGGCTGGAGCCCGCGGATTTCTTCTTCGTGATGTTCCGGGTGGAAGAGAAGCAGATCACCCGCATCCGCACTTACTCGGCGAACTGCCCGCTCGACGCCGGCGGCAAGGCCGTGCACTGGTTCAACAACGTCGCCGTGAACGACAGCATCAGCTACATGAAGACGTTCATGGGGCCGAACGCCACCCGCAAGTTCAGCGATTCTGCGGTGACGGTGATCGCGTTGACCGAAGGGCAGCGCCCGCTCGACGAGTTAATCGCCCTCGCCAGGGATGGATCCACGGCCAATACGAAGGGCAATGCGCTGTTCTGGCTCGCGCAGCGCGCCGGCGCGAAGGCGGTGGGACAGATCACCGCGGCGATCGAGAACGATCCCGACACCAAGGTGAAAGAGAAGGCGGTGTTCGCGCTGAGCCAGCTCCCGAAAGACGAAGGCGTGCCGCTGCTGATTCAGCAGGCGCGGACCAACAAGAACCCCGCCGTCCGCAAACAGGCGATGTTCTGGCTCGGCCAGAGCAAGGACCCCCGGGCGCTGCGGTTTTTCGAAGAAATCCTGAAATAACGCCCCACTCCAACCATCCGGTGACCTCGATCCATCAAAGGATCCGAGGTCATCGCGATGCGCAAAGCCGTCCTTCTTATTCTCGTCCTTCTCTCCAGTCACCCCCTTGGGGCCGCGGTGCTTCCTGCGGGAGTCGCTGCCCAATCGTCGCCTGCGTACAGGGGCGAGTGGACGGCCGACACCTACAACACGTGGCGCGGTGATGACGACGAACCGCGGGTGCAGTTCAATCTGCATACCGCTGGCGACAGCCAATGGGGCTTCGGCATCCGTATGCGCGACCTTGTGGGGCTGTCGCCGGCGGCCGCGGCCAATGTTGCCAGGGATGTGCAGTTCACCTGGACCCGCGCGGCCGGCACCTTCCGCTTCACCGGATCGTTCGACAACGGCCGCGGGAGCGGCACCTTCGCATTTACACCGGATCAGTCGTTCGTTGCCGGCATGGCCTCCGCCGGGTATCGCGACCTCACCGCTCACCAGATCGTTCGCATGGCGGTGAGCGACGTGACGCTGGCGCACGTCCGCGGCCTCGCGCAGGCGGGCTACAACGGCGCCTCTGCCGACGACATGATCCGCACGCGGATGCACCGCGTGACGCCGGAGTTCGTCCGCGATCTCGCGGCGGTCGGATACAAGGGCATCGCGCTCGACGACCTGGTGCGGATGGCCATCCACAAGGCCACCCCGGAGAACATTCGTGAGCTGCAGGCGCAGGGGATTCGCGGTCTGTCGGTTGACCAGTTGATTCGCTACCGCATCCACAAGGTGACGCCGGAGTTCATTCGCGCGCTCGAATCGCGCGGTTACAAGGGCGTGCCGAGCGAAGACCTGGTGAGGATGCGCATACACAAGGTGTCGCCAGAAGAGATCGATTCGCTGAAGGCGCTTGGTTTCGCAGGCATGACCGTCAATCAACTCGTGCAGTTCCGGATTCACAAGGTGACGCCGGAGTTCATCCGCTCGATGCGCGACGTCGGGTTCACGACCGCTTCCGAGCAACAACTCGTGAACATGCGCATCCACAAGGTCGACGCGCTGTTCGTCCGCCACGCCCGCGAAGATGGCTTGTCCGTCGCTACGCCCCAGGAGGCCGTCAGCCTCGCGATCCACGGCCCCCGCTACCGTAAGCGCCGTTAGTCGCTATACTCCGCGAGGCATGGCTTCGCGGATCGCCTTTCGAGATGTTCCGGTCGGCCGGCTGTTGACGCAGCTGGCCGAATCCATTCCTGACAACGAAGCCCTTGTCTATTCGCATCGTGAGCTGCGCTTCACGTTTGCCGATCTCGAACGCGAAGCGCGGCTCATCGCGCGGGGGCTGATCGGCGCCGGTGTGGGGCAAGGCGATCGCGTCGCGGTGTGGGCCACCAATGTGCCCGAGTGGATCGTGCTGCAGTTCGCCCTCGCCAAGGTCGGCGCCATCCTGGTCACCGTCAACACCTCGCTGCGCGCGCGCGAGGTCGAGTATCTGCTCCGACAGAGCGAATCGACCACCTTGTTCACGATCGCCGGTTTCAAGAGCGTGGACTACGTGGCGGAGTTGCGCGAAGCCGGGGCCGCCGGCGTGCAGCGCGTATTCTTCATCGGCGAGAACTGCCCGCCTGATCTGACCCCATACGCACAACTCCGGACGCTCGCCGCCGCCGTCAGCGATGCCGCCTTAGATGCAAGGGAAGCGCTCGTCGGCGTCGACGACGTGATCAACATGCAATACACGTCCGGCACCACGGGTTTCCCCAAGGGCGTGATGCTCTCGAGCCGGAACATCGTGAACAACGGCTACTGGATAGGCGTTGGCCTTGGCTATTCGCCAGCCGATCGCCTGTGCCTCTGCGTGCCGCTGTTTCACTGCTTTGGCTGCGTGCTCGGTGTCCTGGCGGCGTATACCCATGGCGCATGCCTGTGCGCGGTCGAGTTCTTTGACCCGCTCAGCGTGCTCGAGACCGTTGATCGCGAGAAATGCACCGCGCTCTATGGCGTGCCGACAATGTTTCTCGCGGAGCTCGAGCATCCTGAGTTCGGGCGCTTTGATACATCTTCGCTGCGTACCGGCATCATGGCCGGCGCCTTGTGCCCGGAGCCGCTGATGCGCCGGGTGATCGATCAGATGAAGATGCGCGAGCTCACCATCGTGTATGGCCTGACCGAGACGTCGCCGGGCCTGACGCAAACGCCTCGAGACGCCGATCTCGTCGAGCGCACGCAGACCGTTGGCCGGGTCATGCCCGAAACCGAAGTGCGCATCGTCGATCCCGCGACCGGTGCCGATGTTGCCATCGGCGCGGACGGTGAATTGTGGGCCCGGGGTTACGTGGTGATGAAGGGCTATTACAAGATGCCGGAGGCCACTGCCGCCACGATCACTGACGACGGCTGGCTGAAGAGCGGCGACCAGGCATCGATTGACGCCGAGGGCCGCGTTCGCATCACCGGCCGCATCAAGGACATCATCATCCGTGGCGGAGAGAATATCGCGCCGAAGGAAGTCGAAGACGTGCTGCGCACGCATCCCGCGATCGCCGATGCGTCGGTCTATGCAGTGAAGAGCGAATTCTTCGGCGAAGAGGTTGCCGCCGCGCTGCGGCTGCATCCCAATGTGACAGTCGATATTGCAGACGTCCAGTCCTTCTGCCTCGACCGCATAGCGCGCTTCAAGGTTCCCAGACACATTCGCATCGTCGATGCCTTTCCACTGACAGCCTCCGGAAAAATCCAGAAGTTCCGCCTGCGTGAGGCCCACGAAGCTGCTCGCCTGCCAGCTTCGGAATGAGCGGCGAGATCGCAGTAATTGCGATCTATGAAATCTTGGGTTTCCCTGCACTTTCCTCTTGCGCCATCGCTTGGACGATGAGACCGTCGTCGGAGGTGGGGTGAAGAATCATGTCTGCAAGGCACGCGTTGAGGGTGGTGAGCATCATGCAGAGGGAGGATGAAGAGCCGGTCACCGTTGAACGTTTCGAGCGCCGGTTGGCGGAAGTCGAAGGCAAGCTGCGACTGGAGATCAGCGGACTTCGGCACGACATGACCGAGGGCTTCGGGAAGCTTCGGACCGAGATTGCAGATCGGAATTCTGAACAGTTGAAGTGGCTGCTCCTCTTCTTCGTGGGCCAGACCGCCGCCCTGGCAGCGGTGTTGAGCCTATTCCGCTGAACTAGCCGCCCCTCCAGACCGCGGGGTAGAATCCGCGGATGCGAACTTTTCGACTGCTTCTCGTTATCTCTTTCATTCTGCCGGCGGCTTCGTGGGCACAGGCACCGCGGCCTGATGCCGATCCACGCATCGAGAAGATCGTCGCGTCGATTTCTGAAGAACGACTGAAGTCGCTGCTCGAGAAGCTGGTGAGCTTCGGCACCCGCAACACGCTGTCGGATCAGACGTCGCCCACCCAGGGCATCGGCGCCGCGCGGAACTGGATCCTCGAAGAGATGCGCCGCTCGAGCGAGAACCTTCGCGTCACCTTTGACACCCACCAGATTGCCGCCCAGGGGCGCATCACCAGCGCCGTGGATCTGCGCAATGTCATGGCAGTGCTGCCGGGGCGTTCGCCTCGCCGGATCTATGTCAGCGGCCATTACGACACCGTGAACATTGGCGGCCAGAACGTCTCGAACTCATCGGCGCCCGGCGCCGCGGCCGCAGGCGGCGGCGATCGGCAGACGCGCCCCGGGTTCAATCCCAACGTCGAGGCCAACGGCGCCAACGACGATGGCAGCGGCACCGTGCTGACGATGGAACTCGCCCGCGCCTTTGCCGAGAGCGGCATCCAGTTCGATGCCACGCTCGTGTTCATTGCCTGGGCGGGCGAGGAGCAGGGCCTGGTCGGCTCGAATGTGCACGCCGAGGATCTGAAGAAGGCCAACGTGCCCGTCGAAGCGATGTTCAACAACGACATCGTCGGCAACTCGCTCGGCGGCAACGGTATTCGCGACGGCGAAACGGTCAAGGTGTACGCGATCGGGCCAGAGGATTCACCGGCGCGCGCGCTGGCACGTCACATCAGGAAAACGGCGGGCGTGTATGTGCCATCGCATCGCATCCGCTTGATGGCGCGTGAGGATCGTTTCGGCCGCGGCAGCGACCAGTCATCGTTCACGCAGAATGGATTTCCCGCCATTGTCTTCCGCGAAGCGAACGAGAACTTCGAGCGCCAGCACGGCGCCAACGACAAGATCGACGGCGTGGACTTCGGCTATCTCGCGCAGAACGCGCGCGTGAATGCCGCCGGCGTGGCAGCGCTGGCCCTGGCACCCCCGGCGCCGAAGGTCACCAGCGAGCGCGGCGGCAACCTGCTGTCGCGCGACCCGTCGGGCTACGACGCCACGATGCGCTGGAACGCGTCGCCGGGTGCCGTGGCGTACCGCATCTACTGGCGCGATACCTGGACCAACGACTGGGAGCACAGCCAGACGATCGGCAACGTGACGCAGTTCACGTTGAAGAACGTCAACATCGACGACTTCGTGTTCGGCGTGTCGGCGATCAGCGCCGAAGGGCAGGAGAGCCTGGTCAGCTCGTACGTGTCGCCGGTCCGCGCGGGCACGACGATCAAGCGAGCCCAGTAGGAATTGATCAGGACCGTAGGAAAGCTGCGCGAGGCCCTGAAGGGGCCACTTCCAGGCCTCGACGCGCAATTGCGGATGGCGCCGGAGCCACGCCTTGGCTGGGATCCCCTGAAGTTTCCCGAAGGCGCGCGTGACGGCGCGGCGCTGCTGCTCCTGTATCCGCACGACGACCACCTCCACGTAGTGCTGACGGTCAGGGGCGCCGAACTGCGCAACCACACCGGCCAGGTGTCCCTTCCCGGCGGCCGCGTCGATACGGGCGAGACATTTGAAGCCGCCGCCGTTCGCGAAGCCAATGAGGAGATTGGCGTCGATCCGGCGACGGTCGAAGTGCTGGGACGCCTGACACCGCTGCACATTCCAGTCAGCGGCTTCCTGTTGCACCCGATCGTCGGCGCCACGTCGATGCGCCCGGCTTTTCAGCGCGCCGAGTGGGAAGTGGCGCGGATCATCGAGGCCCCGGTGTCCTTGCTGTCCGATCCCGGTGTGATCAAGCGGGAAACGCGGACGCGCACCGTCAACGGCCGGCAGATCGACGTGTTGGTCCCGTACTACGACATCGACGGTGAGAAGGTGTGGGGTGCGACCGCCATGGTCCTCGCGGAGTTCTGCGCTATTCTCAACCCGTGAAAGCCCTGATTCTTGGACTCATCGGCGCGTTGGCGATCGACGCGGCCGTCCACCAGAAGCCGGCCGATCCACTGCTCGACAAGTTCCTTGCGGCCGAGTCGCGTGATGCGGCGGAGGCGATGGCCGGCCAGTTCGAGTCGCACGACTTCGATGCGCTTTATGCCCGTCTGAAGGACGGCCGCACCTATCTCGATGAGAAGCGCGGCCAGTATTCGCTGCGATGGAAGTCGAAGTCAGGCCCATTCTTCAACAACATCGTCGACGTGCCGAAGGACTACGACCCGTCGCAGAAGCACATGCTGCGAGTGCAGTTGCATGGCGGGGTTGGCCGTCCGTCGCCAAACGCGCAGGCGCCGGGACGCCAGCCCGCTCCAGGCGCGCTGATCACCAATCGCATCGAGGGTGAGAAGCAGATCTATCTGCATCCGAGCGGCTGGATCGCGGCGCAGTGGTGGGACGAGAAACAGGTCGACAACATCCTCCGCGCCGTCGATGAGTTGAAGCGTAAGTACAACATCGACGAAACGAAGATCTACGTCACGGGCATCTCCGATGGCGGTACCGGCGTCTACTACCTGGCGCTGAAGGAACCGAATCCCTGGTCGTCATATCTCCCTCTCAATGGCAGTCTCGGGGTGCTGCGGAATCCGGCGAACGGCGCCGATGGCGAGATGCACGGCAACAACCTGATCAACGCGCCGCTCTATGTCGTCAATGGCGAGAACGACCGGTTGTATCCGACCGCCGCGGTCGAGCCGCACATCGCGTGGCTGATGAAGATGGGCGTGAACGTCACGTGGCGGCCCCAAGCCGGCGCCGAGCACAACACGGCGTGGTGGCCCACGGAACGCGCGCCTTTCGAGCAGTTCGTGCACGCCCACCCGCGTGCCGCGCATCCCGCGTCGCTGTCGTGGGAAACCGAGCGGGTCGATCGCTTCAACCGCAATCGCTGGCTGATCATCAACGAGCTGCGCACGGATGCGTCGCGCCAGACGCCGCTGATGGATCACGGCTTCTTCGGACACGCCAAGAGGTCAGGGCGCGTCGACATCGCGAGGAAGGGCAACACCTTTGACGCGAAGACCCGCGACGTGGCGTCCTTCACCATGCTGCTGTCACCTGACGCGATCGATTTCTCAAAGCCGGTGATCGTGACGGTCAACGGCGCTCAGGTGTTCAACGGCGCCGTCCGCAAGGACAACCGAACGCTGATGCGCTGGTCGGCCCGCGATAACGACCGGACCACGCTCTACGGCGCCGAACTCACCATCAAAGTCCCGGAGTAGCCGCGTGGCCGATCCGATCGTTCTTGTCACCGGCGGGAGCCGCGGCATTGGCGCGGCTGCGTCGAAGCTTGCCGCCTCCAGGGGCTACGCCGTCTGCGTCAACTACCGCTCCAACGCGGCCGCAGCCCAGGAGGTTGTCTCCACTATCGAACAGGCAGGTGGTCGGGCGATCGCCGTCCAGGCTGATGTTGCGATCGAACAGGACGTCGTCCGGCTTTTTGAAACTTGCGATGCCCGGCTGGGGCGGTTGACGGGGCTTGTCAACAACGCCGGCATCCTCGAGACGCAACGCCGGGTCGAAGACATGGATGCGGCGCGGCTCGAGCGCGTGTTCGCCGCCAACGTCACCGGCGCGTTTATCTGCGCGCGCGAAGCGGTCAAGCGCATGTCCACGAAGCACGGCGGCTCCGGCGGCGCCATCGTCAATCTGTCGTCACGCGCAGCGGTGCTCGGCTCGCCGAACGAGTACGTGGACTACGCGGCCTCAAAGGCCGCGGTCGATGCGATGACGATCGGGCTGGCGCAGGAGGTCGCGCAGGAGGGCATCCGCGTGAACGCGATCCGGGCCGGCTTCATCTACACCGACATCCACGCCAGCGGCGGAGAACCGGGCCGGGTCGATCGCGTGAAGGCGTTCGTGCCGATGCGCAGGGGCGGGTCGGCCGACGAAGTGGCCAACGCGATCCTGTGGCTGCTCTCGGACGAGGCATCGTTCACTACCGGCGCCTTCCTCGACGTCAGCGCAGGCCGGTAGATCCGGGGTCACGATATGAAACCGCTGTTCTTTGCCGTCCCTGCCGCGTTTCGCGCGTGGCTCAAGAAGCACCACAAGACCGCTGACGAGATCATCGTCGGCTTCTACCGCAAGGACAGCGGCAAGCCGAGCATCACCTGGTCCGAGGCCGTAGACGAAGCGCTGTGCTTTGGCTGGATCGACGGGATCCGCCGCAAGCACAGCGAGATTGCCTATTCGAACCGCTTCACACCACGGCGGCCGGGAAGCAACTGGAGCGCGATCAACATCGCCAAGATCGAGCAACTGACGAAGGAAGGCCGGATGCAGCCAGCGGGCATAGCGGCGTATGCGCGGCGCACCGAAGCGAAGTCGCGCATCTATACCTACGAAGTGGAAGGCATGCCGGAGTTTCCGCCGGTGCTCGCGAAGAAATTCAAGGCCAACAAGAAGGCGTGGGCGTTCTTCCAGGGGCAGCCGCCGTACTATCGCAAGCTCAGCACGCGCTGGGTGGTCAGCGCGAAGCAGGAAGAAACCCAACTCCGGCGACTGAACAGCCTGATCGCGACCTCCGAGGCCGGCCGCCGCCGATAACGAAGACAGTTGAAGCGTTCGAGGCGGTTGCTCAGGAAGCCCTGGCGGAACGCGCGAGCAGCCGCGATAGCGTGAAGCCCGCGGCCGAGCCGATCAGTCCGAAGAGGCTTGGATCCCACCAGCCCTTGCGGTTGGTGCCGAAATATACGGCAAGCAAGGTGCCGACACCCATTACGATCGCCGCCATCGCGTCACGCGACGTGGCTCGCGGAGAAAGCAGCGCGCCCAGGACGGGAACGAACAGGGTGGCAGCCATCAGCGAATAGAAGATCCGCAGCGCATCGACGATGGTCGCAAACTGGATCGCCAGGATGATGCCGGCCAGGCCGCCGACCACCGCCGCCGAGCGAGCCACGAACAGGACCTTGGCCGAATCCGCAGATGGATTGATGAAGCGTTGATACAAATCCTTCGAGCTGCTCGTGGACAGCATGTAGAGGATCGTGTCGCAGGTACTGACCTCGGCTGAGAACACCGCTGCCAGTGCCAGCGCGCCCACCAGCGTCGGGAGCTCGTTGAGCAACACCGTAGGTAGGACCAGGTTGATGTTGGCAAGGTCCGGATAGTTCACCTTGGCGGACATTCCCAGGAGCACCGGCAAGAACGAGAAGAACAGTTGCGCGACGGCTGCAGCACCGATACCGATCTTGATCGCCCGCGCGCTTTCGGCACCGTACGCCTTGCCGACCAGTCCCGGCGAGATGATGAAACTCGGCGTCAGCAGAATCAACATCGTCCAGCCCGATGAGGCGCCGGAGGAATACATCACGTCCCAATACGACGCCGGTGTCGATGGCGCCGCGGTGATGGCCCCGATGCCGCCGACCCTCGAGAGCACCATCGGCAGGGCGACGATGAAGCCGCCGAGCAGCACGCTCAGTTGCACGAGGTTCACCCACGCCGAACTCAGCAGGCCCCCGGCCGTGAAATAGATGGTCATCGCGATCCCGCCGACCGCTACGCCCTGCCAACGGGGCATGCCGGCTACGACTTCGAGCACGGCCGCCCCGGCGATCAATTGCGCGGCAAGAATGGCGAGGGTGCCGACCAGGAGCAGCGCGGCGACGAGGCCGCGCACGGAGGCGCTGTAACGATCTTCGAGGAAGTCCCCGACGGTGAGGTGCTCCTTCTTGACGGCGATGGCCCATAACTTCGGGCCAAGCCAGAACGCCAGGATTAGAGTCCCGATGCCAGCCGCGCCGTTCCACCACCACGCGCTGATGCCGTCCCGATACGCAAGGCCGGCGGCGCCCACCGTCGTGCCCGCACCGATGTTGGCCGCCAGCACCGTGCTGCCGACCAGCAGCCAGTTCAGCTTCCGGCCTGCGACGAAGAAGTCCGACGTGCCTTTGACGCGGCGGCCTATCCATACGCCGAAGATGGTGATGCCGACGGTATACAGGAGCAGCCAGAACAGGTGCGAGTTCACGCGCTGACAGCTTACCCCTAAGACGGTCGCAGGAATCTGGTAGCGCCACGGCACACGCCCGGGTAACAAACAAGCATGCTTCTCACTGTTGCCTTGCTCGCCGTGATACTGCAGGCCCCGTCCCCACAGCCGGTGGCTGCGCCCGCACCCAAGCCGTTCGATTGCACCGGTCCCGAGTATCGCCAGTTCGATTTCTGGGTCGGAGATTGGGACGTGGTGCCCAATCCGGCGACCAGGCCAGCGAATGCGCCGCCGCCGCAGCCCGGTGTGACGCGCCCCCGCAACACCATCACCAAGATTCAGGGCGGGTGCGTGATTCACGAAAGCTGGAACGACGGCAGGGGCGGCACCGGTGAAAGCTATAACGTCTTTGACCGCGTCAAGCAGCAGTGGCACCAGACGTGGGTCGACAATATCGGCGGTCTGCACTCCTACTGGGGCGAGCTGAAGAACGGCAGCATGGTCTACATTGGTGAGGTGCCGCTGGGGCCCACGCAACGCGTGCAAGGCCGGCGCACCCTGCGCGTGACTTTCACGCCGATGGGCCCGAACCAGATGCGGCAGTCAGCGGAAACCCTGAACTCGGATGGCACGTGGACGAGCGGCTACGACTTCCTGTACACCCGGCGCACGGCGGCGAAGTAACGGTTCACGCCGGGAGCCCGCGTGCCGACATCGACGTGCTGGTGTTCGACTCGCCGCTGGTGCGCATTGGCCGCTGGCGATGCCCGGCCGATCATCCGGTGTTCGTCGACTCAGGACCGATCAGCGAAGCGCTGTTCGTGTTCCCGCGCGAGAGCGTCTGGATTGCTCACGAGGGCAGGCTGCCGTTCGTCGCCGACGCCAATACCGTCACGTACTACAACGCCGGCCAGTATTACCGCCGCCGCAAGTTGAGCGATCGCGGCGATCAGTGCGAATGGTTTGCGGTGGCGCCCGAGGCGCTTGCCGAGACGCTCTCCGGCCACGATCCCGCGGCGATCGATCGTCCCGATTCGCCGTTTCCGTTCACGCACGGTCCGAGCGATCCGGATAGTTACCTGCGCCAGCGCCAGGTGTTCCATCACGTGTCGAAGGAGCCCAATCCGGACCGGCTCTTCGTCGAAGAAGCAGTGATGTCGATCCTCGGCGACGTGACCGCGCACGCGTATCGGCGCACGACGGCATCCGTGCACGCGCGCCGCCGGCCTGATGTGGATGCGATCGAGGCGGCACGCGATGTCATCGCCCGTCGCTTCAAGGACAATCTCTCGCTGTCGGATATCGCGACCGAAGTTGAAGCCTCGGTGTTTCACCTGGCGCGGACGTTCAAGGCGCGCACCGGGTTCTCGCTGCACGCCTACCGCAACCAGTTGCGCCTGCGATCGGCGCTCGAGAGGTTGCGCGAGCCGGGAGTAGATCTCACCGGCATCGCGCTCGAC
>DATMJU010000610.1:0-6096 GCA_035553795.1 Vicinamibacterales bacterium | reverse complement strand
GCATCAACTTGTCGAGGCAGCGCGATCGACTGGGGCTGAACATCGCGGTCGAGAACCTCACCGATCGCTACTACCGCGAACACTTCCAGTTCGCGCCGATGCGAGGCCGCACCTTTACCGTGGGATTGAACGTCGGCGCGTTCTAGCGGACCGCGGGCTGCATGTCCGCCTACTGATGATTGATCATCGAGGCGATGCAGCCCGCGCCATATCCGTTGTCGATGTTGACCACGGAGACGCCGTTGGCGCACGAGTTCAGCATGCCGAGCAGCGCGGCGATGCCGCCAAAGCTGGCGCCGTAGCCGATGCTGGTCGGCACGCCGATCACCGGGACGCCGACCATGCCGGCGACCACGCTCGGCAGCGCTCCTTCCATGCCGGCCACGACGATCACGACCCTGGCGGCCTCGAGCCGCTCGCGCTGCGCGAGCACGCGATGGATGCCGGCGACACCGACGTCGTAAAGGCGATCCACGGTGTTGCCAAGAATCTCAGCCGTCACCGCCGCCTCTTCAGCAACGGGGATATCTGACGTACCTGCGGAACACAGCACGATCGTGCCTTTGCCCTTGGGGCAATCGCCCTTGAGCGTGATGCAGCGAGCAACCGCATGAAATTCTGCGCCGGGAACCACGGTCCGGACCGCTTCCCACGCCTCTTCGGTCGCGCGGGTGACGAGTAATGGATGTCCCTTGGCGGCGATCTGCTTTGAAATCGAAGCCACCTGGTCCGGAGTCTTCCCAAGTCCCAGCACGACCTCAGGAAAGCCCTGCCGGACCGAGCGATGGTGGTCGACCTTGGCAAACCCCAGATCTTCATAGGGTTGCTCGCGAAGTGCCGCCGAAATCTGCGAAAACGCGTCCGCGGGCTTCGTCGTGCCTTCGCGCACGGCATCCAGTAAAGCCTGTAGTTCGTTGACTTTAAGAGCCATTGATTCGTATTATGATTGTTTGGGCAGGGGCTAGAAACCCCCATCATAGATGACGCTAGTCGAAACCTTCATACTCGCTTCGTATTTCTTCGTTCTCCTCATTCTCGCTGTCTATGGATGGCACCGGTACTACTTGGTGTACATCTACATGAAGCACAAGAACGAGCAGCCCGTCCCGAAAGCGACGTTCGATGCGCTGCCCGTCGTCACCATCCAGCTTCCGCTCTACAACGAGATGTACGTGGTCGACCGGCTTGTCGACGCGGTCTGCAAGATCGAGTACCCGCGCGAACTGCTCGAGATCCAGGTGCTGGACGACTCGACCGACGAGACGCAGGAGATCGCGGAGCTCGCGGTGCGGCGCTACGCCATGCAGGGTTTCGACATCAAGTACCTCCATCGTTCGGATCGCACCGGCTACAAGGCCGGCGCGCTCGACGAGGGCCTGAAAGTCGCCCGCGGCAACTTCGTCGCGATCTTCGACGCCGACTTCATTCCGAAGCCGGACTTCCTGAAGCGCACGATTCATTACTTCACCGACGAGAAGGTCGCGCTCGTGCAGGCGCGCTGGGGTCACGTCAACGAGGACTACTCGCTGCTGACGAAGATCCAGGCGGTGCTGCTCGACGCGCACTTCGTGCTCGAGCACGGCAGCCGCAATCGCGCCGGTTGCTTCTTCAACTTCAACGGCACCGCGGGCATGTGGCGCAAGCAGGCCATCGCCGACGGCGGCGGCTGGCAGCACGACACGCTGACCGAGGATCTCGATCTCAGCTACCGCACGCAGCTCAAGGGCTGGCAGTTCGTGTTCGTGCAGGATCACGTGTCGCCGGCGGAGCTGCCGGTCGAGATGAACGCGTTCAAGTCGCAGCAGTTCCGCTGGGCGAAGGGCTCCATCCAGACCTTCCTCAAGCTGATGCCGCGCATCCTGCAGTCGAACCAGCCGTTCCACGTCAAGGCGGAGGCGTTCTTCCACCTCTCGGCGAACTTCAACTACCCGTTGATGTGCGTGCTGTCGGTGCTGATGGCGCCGTCGATGATCATCCGCTACAACATGGGCTGGTACGAAATGATGCTCATCGACATCCCGCTGTTCCTGGCGGCGACCGCGTCGGTGGCGAATTTCTACATGGTCTGCCAGCGCGAGTTGTATCCGCAGACGTGGACCGAGCGGCTCAAGTACCTGCCGTTCCTGATGTCGATCGGCATCGGCCTCGCGGTCAACAACACCAAGGCGGTGTTCGAGGCGCTGTTCCGCAAGCAGAGCGAGTTCGTGCGCACGCCGAAGTACGCGGTCGAAGGCACGCTCGACAACGAGTGGAGCCAGAAGAAGTACCGCCAGGCGATGTCGGTCCAGCCCCTGATCGAAGTGGCGCTCGGCGTCTACTTCACCGCGACGCTGTTCTACGCGCTGATCAACGGTATCTACGGCACCGTGCCGTTCCTGATGCTGTTCCAGGTCGGCTTCCTCTACACCGGCATGCTGTCGCTCTTGCAGCAGTACGGCCCGGATACGGTGGAAGTCGTGCAAGGCAAGGAAGCCTAGGCAGATTTCGGATCTCGGAATCCGGAATTCGGATTTAGGATGCGGCTATGAGGTTCATAGCCGCACTCTCCACGCTCCTGCTGTTCGTCACAGCGCCCGTCCCTGCGCAGACCTTCACCGTTCCCGTCGAATACTTCAAGCTCGATAACGGCTTGAAGGTTGTTGTCAGCCCCGATCGCTCCGCCCCGGTGGTGCTGGTCGAGGTGATCTACAACATCGGGTTCCGTCTCGAGCCGAAAGGCCGGACCGGTTTTGCCCACCTCTTCGAGCACATGATGTTCCAGGGTTCCGCGAACGTGAAGAAGATGCAGCACGTCTCGCTGATGCAGGAAGCCGGCGGCGTCGTCAACGGCTCCACCCGCTTCGACTACACCAACTACTTTCAGTCGCTGCCGTCCAACGGCCTCGAGCGCGCGCTGTTCCTCGAGGCCGATCGCATGCGGTCGCTCGACGTCACCGCCGAGAACCTGAAGAACCAGCAGAACGTGGTGAGCGAGGAAGTGCGCGTCAACGTGCTCAACCAGCCGCACGGCGCGTTCGACTGGATCGAGATCTGGGAAAAAGCCAATACCAACTGGCACAACGCGCACGACTTCTACGGCGCCCTCCAGGAGCTCGAAGCCGCGACCATCGAGGACGTGCGGGCGTTCTTCAAGACTTACTACGCGCCGAACAATGCAGTGCTGGTCGTCGCCGGCGATACCACGGCGGCGGAGGTGAAGCGCCTGGCGGAGAAGCATTTCGGATCGATCCCGCAACAGCCGCAGCCGGCTCCGGCCGATCTGTCCGAGCCGCCACAGACCGCGCCCAAGAGCGCGACGCGGAGCGACAAGCTGGCGCGCACCCCCGCGATCGCCGTGGCATGGCACCTCCCGCCGCGAATGACGAAGGACTTCTTTGCGTTGAGCGTCCTCGATCCGCTGCTGAACAGCGATGACAGCGCGCGCATGTATCGCAAGCTGGTGCGCGAGGACCGTCTCGCGATGGCGAGCTCCGGAGGCTTCAACTTCCTTGGCTCCAACTGGGACATGAAGGGGCCGATGCTCTACACGATGCGCGTGGACTACTTCAACGACAAGACCGCGGACCAGGTGATCGGCGCGATCGAAAGCGTGCTGGACGATGTCCGCAAGAACGGCATCACCGCCAGCGAGCTGGCGCAGGCCAAGACGACAATGCGTTCGGCGTTCTTCGACGAGATGGAAGGCGGCGGCATGCCGCTCTTTGGGCGGGCGAACCTGCTTGGTGTGTTCGCGCTGTTTGACGACGACCCGGCGCGCATCAACACGATCCTGACGGAGATCGACAAGATCACCCTCGAGGACGTCAAGGCCGCGGCCAATAAGTGGTTTGTGCCGACGAACCGCACGTCGCTGGATAGCCGTCCCGAGGCGAAGGTAGGGGGTGCGCAGTGAGTCTTCGCAATGCTGTAGTAGTTGTCGCCGGCCTGTTGCTCTCCGCGCCGGCGCTGGCGCAAACACCGTTGCCGCCGGTTGGGCCGGAGCGTCCGTTCGCGCCGGCCGCGCGCTCCGAACGCACGCTGCCCAACGGGTTGCAGGTGATCGCGCTGCGCCACGCCACGGTGCCGAAGGTCACCGCGATTCTCGGCATCAAGTCAGGGCTGGCCGCGGAGCCGGCGGAGAAGGCGGGACTCGCGCAGTTCGTCGTCGATCTTGCGCAGGAAGGCACGACGGCGAAATCCAGTGAACAGATCAAGCGGGAAGTGTTCGCGATGGGAGCGAGCCTCACCGGCGCCGCGGGACAGGATGCGTCCACCTTCCAGATGCGCGGCCTCAACACCACGCTGCCGGAGATGCTGGCGATGATGGCTGACGTTGCCCGCAACCCCAGCTTCCCGCAGGCCGAGCTCGATCTGCTGAAGGCCAGGACCGGCCAGCAACTACAGGCGCAGACGGCATCGCCGCAGTACGTGAACAACAAGATGTTCAGGCAGACGCTGTTCGGCAACCATCCCTACTCGCGGATCGGCGTCACGCCTGAGACGCTGCCGGCAATCGATCGCGCGTCGATCGTCAGCTACCAGCAGACCTACTATCGCCCCAACAACGCGTTCCTGATCGTTGTCGGCGACGTCGCCGCCGACGCAGTCTTCGCGGCCGCTGAGAAGGCGTTTGGCAGCTGGGAGCGGCGCGCCATTCCTGACGCCAGGAACGCGGCATTGCCCGTGTTGAAAGGCCGCAACCTGGTGTTCGTGCAGCGCCCCAACAGCGTGCAGTCGTCGATCTCGGTGGGCAACTTCACGCCGCAGCGCGACGATCCGCGCTGGTACACGCTGCAACTCGCCAACCAGATCTTTGGCGCGGCGTTCGACTCACGCCTCGTTCGCAACATCCGCGAGGAGAAGGGCTACACCTACTCGCCGCAGTCAGTGTTCCAGTCGATGGCGCAGGGCGGACTGTACCGCGCGGTTGCGGACGTGAGAAATGAAGTGACCGGC
Source organism: Vicinamibacterales bacterium (assembly GCA_035553795.1). GTDB lineage: Bacteria > Acidobacteriota > Vicinamibacteria > Vicinamibacterales > UBA2999 > 12-FULL-67-14b. The sequence continues at coordinate 1,161 of DATMJU010000610.1, read as the reverse complement.
GCGACGATCAAGGAGATCTACGCCGAGATCGACAAGCTGCGTGAAGGCGGACCGGAAGCGGAGGAGTTGAGCGACGCGAAGCAGTACGCGCGCGGCCTGTTCGTGCTGCAGAACGCGTCGCAAAGCGGACTGGCTGCCACGCTCAACACGATGTCGACGTTCAACCTGCCGAAGGATTACCCGGAGACGTTCCAGCGCCAGATCTCGCAGCCGTCAGGCGAGGCGATCAAGACCGGCGCGCAGATGCTCCTGGGCTCGATGGACTCGGTCGTGACGATTGTCGGGGACTACACGAAGGTCAAGGATCAGCTCACCGGTTTCTCGAACATCAAGTTCTTCGATCTCACCGGCAAGCCGATCCCGGAGCCGAAATAGGAACTGGGAATTAGGAACTGGGAACTAGCTAGTTCCTAATTCCTAATTCCTAATTCCTAATTCCTAATTCCTATTTCCTATTTCCCAATCCGATACAGCTTCGTCTGCGTTCGCAGGAAGATCGCGTCCGGCGCGAGCGCAGGCGAAGCAAGGCTCATCTCGTCGAGGCTGTTCTTCGCCACCTCCACGTACTTGTCTCCGGCTTCGATCACGAACGTGAAGCCGTCCTCGCTCAACATGTAGACCTTGCCGTCCGCGGCCCACGGCGACGCCGAGAAGGTGTTGCCGGGTCCGCCGGCCCGCGCCTTGTAGATCTCCTTGCCGGTCTGCGAATCGAACACCGTCAGGATGCCGTTGTCGTTGACCACGTACATCCGGCCCTTGTAGACGAGCGGAGACGACGTGTAGGCGGAGGCGCGCGGGTGGAACCACGCCACCGACGCGTTGCTTTCTTCACCCTTCGCCAGGGAAATGTCGCCGGAGGCTCCCGGCTTCACGGCAAACACCGGGCGATTGCTCTCTCCCTGTGATCCCGTCGCGAGATACAGCAGTCCGTCCGCGGCAACCGGGCTCGGCGTGGACTGTCCGGTCAACCCGCGCATGCGCCACAATTCCTTGCCGGTGGCGGGGTCGTACGAGATCGCGTGCTGCTTGCCGATGACGATCAGCTCGGTGCGACGGTCGTTCTTCCAGACGAACGGCGACGACCATCCCGACTTCATGCCCCCTGACGGCAGGTCGCGCTCGATGCGCCACAGCTCCTTGCCGGTCTTCGCATCGACCGCC
>DATMJU010000609.1:0-22685 GCA_035553795.1 Vicinamibacterales bacterium | reverse complement strand
CTACCTGTCACGGCCGCTGAACGGCCGAGCCTCGTTGCCGCCGACGATTCTCACGGAAGCCGTGGCCCAGGTGGGCGCGATCCTCATCCTCGCCAAGCCTGAAAACAAGGATCAGCTGATCTTCTTCCGCGGCATGGAGCGCGTCCGTTTCCGCGCCCCCGTCTACGCCGGTGACGTCGTCGTCATCGAGGCGAACGTCAAGCGCCTGCGCAGCCGCATGGGCGTGCTCGACGGGCAGGCCACCGTCAACGGCCGGGTGGTCGTCAACGGCACGATGACGTTTGCACTTGGCTCCGAATAAGCTCCCCAGGCTCGCGTCGCTCACCGAGAACGACGAAGGGTGGGGCTACTACCTCTGCGTGTATCGCGAGGTGCGCACCGGCCGCAGCGGCGGCGAGTTCCTCTTTCTCTCCTTGCAGGACGCGTCAGCGCAGATCGTCGCCAAGCTGATGCACGACGTCGACCGCTACAAGAAAGAGTTTGAAGCCGGCGAGTACGTGCGCGTCGAGGGGCGCGGCAGCATCTACAACGGCCAGATTCAACTGGTGTTGTCGAGCATCCGCCGCGTGCATCCCGACCAGGATCGGCAGCAGGGTTTCCGCGAGGAAGACTGCGTCCTCAGCGCGCCGCGTCCGATCGACGAGATGTGGGAGGAGCTGCAGGGCCACCTCCGGTCGGTGAAGAACGATCACATCCGCGTCCTGCTCAATCGCATCGTGACCGATCACGCAGAGCAGTTGAAGATCTGGCCGGCCGCGCAGCAGATCCATCACGCCTATCGTGGTGGATTCCTCGAGCACATCACCAAAATGGCGGAAGTCGGCCGCTACCTTGCGCGCTCCTATGGCGCGAATGAGGATCTCGTGCTCGCCGGCGTGGTGCTGCACGACATCGGCAAGCTCCACGAGCTTGCCTACGACGGCGGCGCCACCAGCTACACGCGCGACGGCAACCTCGTCGGCCACATCGCGATCGGCATGATGATGGTCCGCGAAGCGTGCAACGGAATCGCCGGTTTCCCGCTGGACCTCCGCGCTCAGCTCGAACATCTGGTCGCGTCACACCACGGCGTCCGCGAACATGGATCGCCGGTCGAACCGAAGACGATCGAGGCGTTCATCCTCGCAACGGTGGACGAGCTCGACGCGAAGTTGAATCAGGTGAAGAAGGCGATCACCGAAGACCCGTCAGACGACGAGTTCACGGCCTGGAACAAGCGCCTCGGCCGCGTCCTATACAAGGGCGGCCAATGAAGATTTGCGCGATTCCTTGAATGATGACTGTTGGGCGTTTGTCAGATGACGAATTCGCGAATCATTTGGCAATTAGCAGATCGGCAATCACCCAACAATCGTCAATCAAGGAATCACCCAATCTTCAATTCATCTGCCGTCCCTTCGTCTCTGGAATTCCTATCCAGAGAACCGCAGCAATCATGAACGCCACTGCGGTGAGCGTGAACGCCGCACCAAACCCGCGATTCTGCGCCATCGTCCCGACCACGAACGGCGCGATCGCGCTCAGCAGCCGCCCGCTGTTGTAAGTCACGCCGAGTGCTGTTGCGCGAATCGATGTCGGGAACAGCTCCGACGCCACCGCGCCGAAGCCGCTGAAGTATCCCGTTCCGAAGAACGCCACGAACGGCCCGAGCACGAGCAGGATCCACGGCTCACGCGCGAAGCCGTAGTACCACACGAGCACCGCGGCAATCAGCAGGTACGACACATACGTCGGCCGCCTGCCGAACGCGTCGCTGATGAAGCCGAACGTCACGTAGCCGAGCCACATGCCCACCTGCATCGCGATGATGAAGCACGACATCGTCTCGGTGGATAGGCCCACACCACCCTGCGTCGTCGGCAGCGACAGGTACGACGGCACCCACAGGTTCAGCCCCCACCACGCAAACATCGTGGCGGCGTTCATCGCGGTCAGGAAAATGGCAAGGCGCAACGGAAACCTGGCACCCGTTGCACCCGCTGCACCCGTCGCACCCGTCGCACCCGTTGCACCCGCTGCACCCGTCGCACCTGTTGCACCCGTTGCACTCGCTCTGGCGCGAACCCACATCACCGGCTCTTTCACGCTCCGCCGAATCCAGAGCGTGAAGAGCGCCGGCACGATCCCCATGAAGAACACCGCGCGCCACCCGAATCGCGGCAGGACGATCGCGACGACGATGGCGGCGAGGCCGTAGCCGATGGCCCAGCAGCTCTGCATGATGCCGAGCGCCTTGCCGCGGTGCTTCTCGGGCCATGTCTCGCTGACCAGCGTGGCTCCGCTCGCCCATTCGCCGCCCATGCCGAGGCCCAGCAGCACGCGGAAGATGGCGAACTGCCAGACGTTCTGCGCCAGGCCGCAGGCGAACGTGAAGACTGAGTAGAGGAGGATGCTGAGCGACAGCGCCCGGGTGCGCCCGAGCTTGTCGGCGATGACGCCGAATAGCAGTCCCCCGACCGCCGACGCCCCCAGGGTGAGCGACGCCATCAACCCGCCCGTAGCCCGGTCGATACCGAGATCCGCGATAACCGCGGTCAGGATGAGGGCATAGAGCATCACGTCGAAGGCATCTAACAGCCATCCGAGCGAGGCGGCGACGAGTGCCTTCCGTGCCTCAGGCGACGCTTCGCGCCAGAAAGTCATGCGATCTGGTGCCTGACACCAATTTCCGATTCATCTAGCGGCAAACAGAATAGAATTCGGTTCATATGGCTCTTGAGCGAACTATCGACGAAATAGACGGCTCAATTCTGGACATTCTTCAATACAACGCCAGAACCAGTCAGTCCGAGCTTGCCAAGGCCGTTGGCCTCGCGCCCTCGGCCGTCCTGGAGCGCCTTCGCAAACTCGAAGCCAAGGGCATTATCAAGGATTACGTCGCCCTTATCGACCCTCACGTGGTCGACCGGAGCATGCTCGCCTTCGTCGCGGTCCGCACCTCTGAGCACGGTCCGGAAATGCCCACGGCCTACGAGCTGTCGCGCATTCCCGAGGTCCTCGAGGTGCACCACGTGGCCGGCGACGACTGTTACCTCCTCAAGGTCCGCGCGCGCGACGCCGAGCACCTCGGGCAGTTGCTTCGTCAGCAGATTGCGTCGGCGCCGTCGGTGATCTCGACCAGGACGACGATCGTTCTCGAGACGGTCAAAGAGGACCCGCGGATCGCCATCCCGAAAGAACTGACCTTGCAGGCAGAGAAGGCCTGATGGCCGCGCCGTCTCTGGCCTACGCGGCCTTCGTTGCCGTCTGCATCATCTGGGGCACGACGTATTTCGCGATCTCCGTCGCGCTCGAGACGCTGCCCGTGCTGCTCGTCGCCGGCCTGCGGTGGATGTTTGCCGGTGTCGTGATGTCCGCGATCATGCTCGCAACCGGCCGCGGCCTTCCCGGACCGCGAATGTGGGGGCCGCTCGCCCTCCTCGGCTTCCTGATGAACATTGTCGGCAACGGCTTCGTGGTCTACGCGCAGCAGTACGTCGCAAGCGGATTGACGGCGGTGCTGATCGCGACCACGCCGTTCTGGTCGGCGCTGGTTGAACGGCTGTTGCCGAACGGTGAACGCTTCACCGCGCGATCGTTGATCGGCCTCGCGCTCGGCTTCAGCGGCATCGTCGTGCTGGTCTGGCCGGAGATGACCACCGGCGGCGCCGGAGGCCGCAGCTTTGTGCTGGGCGTGATCGCGATTCAACTCGCGTGCATCGGCTGGGTGATCGGCACCTCGTACGCGAAGCGCCATGAGCTTGGCGACAACCCGTTTCGCTCGACCGCGCTGCAGATGGTGTTCAGCGGCTCGATGCTCCTCGCCGCCGCGACAGCGCACGGCGACTGGGCGCAGGTCTCATTCACACCGCGCACGATCGCGGCGATGCTGTACCTGAGCGTCGCCGGCTCGCTGATCGCGTACTCCGCCTACATCTACGCGATCCAGCACCTGCCGCTACAGCTCGTCTCGCTCTACGCCTACATCAACCCGATGATCGCCGTGGCCCTGGGCACCCTGCTACTGAACGAACCCCTCTCGACGCGAATCCTGCTCGCAGCCGCGCTCGTATTCGCGGGTACCTGGATTGTCGGGAGGCGTTGAACCGAGAGCTGTTTTCAACTGCCAACTGTTAACTTTGGACTTTTAACTGTCTAGTTTCCTCCATCCGGCTTCCCATCCTCATTGAGATCAAGGATGGTCTCCATCTCGATCCCATCCTGATACGTCATCCAGCGATCGGGCTTGCCGTTGCCATTCGTGTCGAGCTCAACGCGCAGCAGAACATCTTTCTGATAGTGCTCCCATCGATCGATCTTCCCGTTACGGCGAGTCGAGATCTCTATCTTCACGAGACCGGTGGTCGCATCGCGCACCGCCCACGCGTCAATCACACCGTCGTTGGCGACTGAGAAGCCAACCCGTTCGTAGCCCATCGGCGTGCCGGGCTTTGATTCGATGCCGACCGTAACGTCGCCAACCGTCAGGTCGGTGCGTTTCACGGTCAGGTTGTCGTTATGTAGACGGCGGATGCGCTCACCTGACTTCTTCACTTGTATGTGAACAAGCTGGTAGGTACCGGTGACGGCATCCCACTCGCGATAGAAGCCATTTGTGACCGGCCCTCCATAGAGGCCGACTTCTCGATACGTATACACCGCGGCCGCGTAAGCGCCGACCAGGCCGGCGATGAATACGAACCACGAGAGAGCTGATGGTCGGTGCGCTGTTGGCTTCGTCATGACCTCAACTACACGCAGACTCGTTGCCGAACGGCAGCGAAACGATGGCGCGCCACGCTGACGCGTTGCACCATCGGCGCAACACTCCGAGCCGGCCGTCGTCTTTGTAAATCTCGAGCAGCCGTTGCCACGCGACTTCCAGATCCGGTTGCGCCAATACCGCTGCGGTGAGGTATCGCTCTCGGTCGGCGGGAGACGGCGACAGCAGAGCGAGGTAGATCCCGGCGGCCGCGGACGCCTGCTTGGTATCAAACGCCCGCGTCAGCCAGGTGCGCGCGTCATCCGGTCGATTCTGCAGGAAGAAGTAGGTGCCCATCACCTCGAGGGCCACCGCATCGCGCGGGTCGAGCGCCAGTGCTCGTTTCGCAAGAGCAACGCCGGCATCAGGCCGGGGCCCGAACACAAGCATTGCAGCACGCTCGGCGAGTGAGCGTGGTTCGGGAATGTATGACGGCGTTGTCGTCATCGGGACATGCGGCGTGTACGGGAGCGCCATTTCACGGAACTGCCCTTTGGAGACGTACTCGCGGAGCTCCGATTCAAAGGCCGCCGGTAGGAAGCGGTACTCCGGCAGGAACCTCAAAGGTTCCTTACCGGCCCGGCCGAGAATCAGGTAGTGCACCATCGCCCAGGACTGCGCATAGAACATCTCCGCCGGCTCAGAGTCGGCGATGAACTCACCGCGCTGCCGGCGCAAGGTACGCTGCAGCGGCTGCCACGAACTGAGCTTCGACGTGTGCCGCTTGTCCGGTCTGCCGACGATGACGTAATTCCCTTCAATGACGATGGAGCCCCAGAACTCAGACAGTCCTTCATCCAGCCAGGCTGGAGCATCGGGGGCCTGGGCCGCGGTCAGCAGGTGCACGTACTCGTGGAGAAGCGCCTCTCTTCGAACTGCCGTCGCAATGTCCTCGCGCACCGCGATGAAGGCGGCGTACGGACCAGCGTATGCAACCGCCTGCGGGCGAATGCCGCGCCGCTCCCAGAACTGCGGCGCAATCTCGCGGAGAGAGTCCGCATCTTTGACCGCAAACGCGCGCAATGGGCGTGATGGCGTAGCGTCGAAAAGATTCTTGAAGAGCGCGGTAGCAGCGTCGAGCTCTTCAAGCACCCTCGCAGCAGCTGCCGGCGATGCATTGCTCAGCACTCGCACCGCACGTGCCTCCGCAGCGAACCACTGTTGATCGTTCGCGTGGATCGGGGATGCGCTGGCAACAAGGAGCAGGAACAAGATGGCGCGCCGCATGTGTCTACCCGCGCTCAACGCGATGGGTCAAACGCGGTGGGGGATGGTGCATGGCGATCGCCAGCAACACGGTGAACATCATCGCGCCACCAGGCATTTGAAGTGTGAACTCGATTGTTGACTGGAGCGCTAGAGCTATCAATCCTGTGACCGCACCCACACGAAGCCAATACGTTCGCGTGTCGTCGGCGGCCTCACGGAATCGCTTCCGTATTTCTGCGATCACCGCGATCGCCAGTATCAGGAAAGGAATGCCCACCAGCAAGCCGCCCTCGGCAATGAGCTGCAGGTAGTCGTTGTGCGCTTCAATGAATCTGACGCCGTCCTGACGGGGCTGGTAATACAGCATCGCTGCGCCATAGGTATTGAAGCCCGTGCCGGTCAGCCAGAAGTCGCTGATTATGCGCTGAGTGTCATGCCAGATCTCAAACCGCCCGCTCGACCCTTCGGTTTGGGCAATCTCTTGGAGCACCGCCGCGCCGTTCCACGCCAGCATGGCGAGGCCAACGGCAATTACTCCAGCCGCTGTCGCCATTTTGCCAAGCCGGGTGGGTTGCTTGCGCCCGTTCCACCACGCGTCGGCGAGAAATGCGAACATCATCACCGCCGCACCGGATCGCGAGCGTGTCGCCAGGATCCCTGCCGCCATCAGCGCCGATGCAAATAGCAGCAATACGGCGACGCTGGCGTCCTTCGACGACAACCAGAGGATCCGATCGCGCCAACGTGGCGCGACGCCACGCATCCCGCGCGCCACTTCCCCAGCGAAACCGCCGAGGGTCAGCGACAGCAGCATAACGAGCCAGCCCGCCTGGTGATTCGGATTGATGAATGGAGCAGACGATCCATCCGCGAAGAGCGGAACATACCAGCCGTAAACAAGTCGGGTGTTCGCCGTCAGTTGATAGAGACCGATCATCGTGACAGCGACACCGAGTACCGCGATTGCTCGCGCGATCCCGCGCGTACCTGCGATCGAGAAGCCGTGAAGCGTCCCCAGCAGGAGAATCGCCAGGCCCGTTAGCCCGGCGAGGCCAATCACCGTCCGGAAACTGACAATAGATATGGCTGCCCGATCTCCGTTGAATGGTTCGGCGTTGGCGGGATCCTGCCTGTCAGCCGCGGCAACCAACAGCGCGAAGTTCGCGTCATCTCGCGCGGGGCTGAGACGAGCCGTCAGACCCTTCGGAAACGGAACAAGTTGAATGGCCACCGACGCCAGGACGAGCACCAGCGCAATCGACAACGTCCGATGGCGCAACATCGGCATGGCCGCAGCCTTCGCTTCTGCGTTGGGGCGCTCGAGCATGCCAAGGATGCCGGCCGTGACGGCTAGAACCAATGCGGCCGCAGCCGCCCACGTCGGAGAGCCGCCAAGGGCCAGTACTGACCAGGCGAGCGCAAGAATCAAGGCCACCGCAAACAGGCGCACTGGTGAATCCTAATCGATGGCGCAAAAACAAAACGGCGGCCACGAGGCCGCCGTTTCAACGTTCGCTGAAAGGAGGTGTTTACTGCGTCGCGCTGCCGGTGAACGTCGGCGCGGGCGTCGTAATCACGATAGGCGGCGCACCCGCCGGTTGAGGAATGGTGATCGTCGGCGAGCTGGAAATGAAGCTGGTGATCGCCTGCTGGGTCTCAGCCGGAGTCTCGGGCGGAAGGCTCACAGCGATCTGGACAACAGCATTGGCAACTGCGGTGATCTGCGCGGGAGTCAAATTGGAGTTCTGCAGGGCTTGCAGAAGCACGACGAATGTGGCTCCGGACTGAGCCGCCTCTGTGACGATGCCTTCGTCCGCATCCGCCGCCGCCTGGGCTGCGAGTTCGGTTACGACCGTTGCCATCGTGGTGCCGGCAACCGTGGTCGCGAGGTTGGCAAGAAGCGACGCAAACTGCGCCTGGGCTGCGGCCGTCACCATGCTCGGGAGCACAACGACCACCGGGGCCGACTGACCGGCCTTCAGCGATACCTGCACGCCGGCAGGACGCCCGTTGACGAGCGTGCGCACCACGTAGGTGCCCGGCGCGATGCCGTTCATCGTGAAGCGGCCATCGAACGTCGTAACCGTGCTGCTGAGAACAGCGCCGTTCTGCAGGAGATCAACGGTGGTTCCGGCAGCCCCACGACCACCGGCATCAACGACCTGGCCGAACACGCTGGCGGCCGTGCCATTGGCGGCGCCGATGAGCGGCACCCCAAGCGTTAGCATCAAGGCGGCGAGCGAACTGGCGATCAACCTGCGCATTATCTGAATCCTCCGTCCGATAGGCTCGGACACTTACCGCAAAGAATTGCAGGACTGCAAGAATTTGTCAACATCAAAGTTGGGCTGGTAAACCTCGTATCACCAACGGGTTACGTCTCTACCAGGGTTTCCAACCTCTGAACAACCGCGTATAGTGTCGCGGTGGCTTTTGGCTTGGAGGTTCCCGCATGAAGGTTCGAATCGGGTCGTTGGCGGCTCTTGCACTCTTTTTGTTCACTCCGGACGTGTTTGCCCAGGCGCCGGCCGGCGGTGCGTTCATCGGGTTCAACCAGTCCTACTACGCCACGCAGCCCAAGAACGAGACCAACGCCAAGCAGGGCCTGGTAGCGGGCGTATTCGGCGTGCTCCGCCGCGAAAAGACGCTGAAGATCCAGCCGGAACTCCAGTTTTCACAGCGCCGGGTGGAAGTGAACTACGCCGGCAGCCTGCAGACCCACACGAATAGCTACGTGAACCTGGGCCTGCTTCTCCGTACCAACCTCTTCAAGGGCCTTTATTCCACCCAGGGTCCGCAGTTCATGCTGCCCGTGAGCGGCAAGCTCGACGTCAACGGCACCGAGCTGGACCTGAAGGACAACATCAACTCCGATTTCAGCCTCGTGGTCGGCCTAGGCCGCCAGTTCGGACGAATCGGCGTCGAGGCGCGTTGGGACTCAGGCTTCAAGCGCATTGAAGACGCGCCGATCGGCAACTTCGTGAAGCGCAACCGCGCCATCACGGTCATCGGCATCGTCGCCTTCTAGCTCACCACTGCACGGCGTAGGCGGCGTTCAGCCGCCTCGCCTGCATCCCGCGCCTGATGTTGATGGTGCTGGCAACTCCGCTCACCACGCTATTCAACACCACGCTGTAGATCACCCGCTCGACGCCTTCTTTCTTCTTTCCGATCTCGTGCATCCCGAATGCGAGGATGGCCGCCTGGCCCGTCTTGAAGGCCATGATCTCCCAGCCCTTCGCGTCCTGTCCGAACAGCTTCTGGTAGAAGCCGTTGCCTTCGCGGATCGTCATCGCCGGACCCGACTGGCGCATCGCCCACCACGTGGTCGCGCCGTCAAACAGCGGGCCCGCTGCCACCGCCACCGCCCACCACTTCGACATCGGCTTGTGTTGCGGCTGCGTGACGTCGGCGCTCTGCTCTTCCATCGTCAGCGTATCGACACTGCTCAAGAGTGTCTGAACGGTCTCGTCGCTTTGAGCGAACGACGGAACAGCGGTGAACACGGCAATAGCAACAGCCAGAACAAACGCACGCATTTCGAAGCCCTCTTGGCTTCGTAATCGGCGTCCTTTTGTGAAGGTTGAGGAAGTGTAAAGGCAAGGTCCGGCTAAAGCCGGACGCTATCCAACCCGATTCTGTCTAGTGGTCTCGTCGGCAACGAGCGTCGCGGATTCGGCGGCAATGCGGACGCAGTTGCGCCCGTCATCCTTCGCGCGATACAGCGCCTGGTCGGCGCGCGCGATCACCGCCTGCACGTTCACTTCTCCGGGCAGCGTCTGCGCCAGGCCAAAGCTCGCGGTCACCGTGAGTCCTTCGCCGGCCCACGGCACGGGCCGCTCGGCAATCTCGCGGCGCAGCGTTTCCGCTACGCGTCGTGCGCCGTGTAGCGGCGTCTCCGGAAGCAGCACAAGAAATTCTTCACCGCCGTAGCGGCACTTCAAGTCTGATCCGCGCAGCACTTCCTTCATGCGCTTGCCGACGGCGCTCAACACCGCATCACCACACAGGTGGCCGTAGCGATCGTTCACGTCCTTGAAGTGATCGAGGTCGAACATGATCATCGACACCGGCGTCTGGCTGCGACGCGCGCGGCGCAACTCCGCGTCGATGACATCAATCGCGTGCCCGCGCGTGAAGCAGCCGGTCAACGCATCCTTCACGCTGTTGTCCTTCACCTCGCGGAACAATTGGGCGTTTTTGACGGACACGGCAAGCAGCGCCGCGGCGGCTTCGATGATGCGCCGGCGATCCGATGCGAGCTGTCCATTCGCCGGGCGAACGCCGAGCACTCCCATCGCGACGCCGCCGGCGATCAACGGGAAGCCGATCGCGCGGCCGGTCAGGCTGTTCGGCGTCTTGTCAGGTCCGGAGGCGAGCAGTTGCTGCGCAAGATCGCCCCACTGCAGCACTTCCTCGGCGCCGCGCGTATCGCCGGCCAGCGCCTGCCATTCCGATCCCTGCTGCACCAGCACCCACACGTCCTCGGTGCCCGCAATCGCCGGCATGTGCTGGCTCACGGCGACGCGAATGCTCTCGAAATCAAGCGAGCGTCCAAGCGCCTGGCCGAACGTCACCAGTCGCTCGAGCTCCTCGGCACGTTGCTCCGCGTCTTTGGTCGCGAGCATCGCCGCTTCGGTCTTCGCCTGTTCTGACTGGCTGCGGCGGTACTGGTGGAAGAAGAATGCGCCGGTCAGCAACACGAGCGCCGGCATCAGCGTCAGCCCGCTCTGCCGCTCGATCTCGCGCGCGTAATCCAGCAGGCGCGAGATAGACGACGAGAACACGATCACCAACGCGGTGGTCAGGGCGCCGATCAGGAGAAGATCCTGGCGACCAAAGAACTTCATTTTCGGAAGCTCGAGTATAGCCCTGTTGCCCAGCTTGCCAGTGGCCTATGGGCCCATTGGCCTATAGGCCTGTTGTTGTAAAGTTGTCTCCCATGAAAGCTCTGAAATACGTCTCACTTTTGCTCGGTTTGGCAGCAGTGGCGCTGGTCGCAACCGTCGTGGTCGCAGCGCAAGGCTCGACTCAGCAGACCGCCGCGGTCCGTCCGTCGGTGAAGGCGCAGGCGCCGGCGGCCAGGTCTCAGGCCCCAAGCCCCAAGTCCACAGTGGTGCGCAAGACCGCGCCGCCGCTCCCGAACGTCGGCTTTCCACCCGTCCGCCCGATGGACATCGTCCGCGCGACCTACGACTTCGCCGCGCAGCATCCCGAGATCCTCGGCTACGTGCCGTGCTACTGCGGTTGCGGCAGCCAGGGTCACAAGGCCAACGATTCGTGCTTCGTCGCGCGTCGTGACGCCAAAGGCAACGTGCTCGAATGGGATACGCACGGATTCGGCTGCACCATCTGCGTCGACGTCGCGCGCGAGGCAATGCAGCTCTACTCATCCGGCGCCGACGTGCGCTCAATCCGCGCCGCGATCGAAAAGAAGTGGACGCCTGGCAACGAAGCCGGCAAGACGCCCACTCCGCCGCCACCCGCCAAGAAGACGTCGTAACGCCGAACGATCGACGAACGATCGTGAGAACGAATGGATGAACGCGAGAGTGATCTGACGCGTCTTTTCCAGACCGTGCGCGAGGGCGTCTATGTAGGCACCCTCGCCGCGAACAGTTCCTCGACGCTCTCCGCGAATCCTCATCTCAAACAGATCTTCGGCTACCAGCCAGACGCCGCTGAAAGCGTCGTCCAGCCGTTCGACCCGTCACGCTTCGTCGATCCCCAAGCGCGCCAGACGTTCATCGAACTCCTCGATCGCGACGGGGGTGTGCAGGATCACTTGATTCGCCTGCGCCGGGTAGACGGCACCCCCATATGGGTCGAGGTTTCCGCCGCTGCCGGCTACGAATCCGACTCGTCTCTTACACCCCTAAGCCCCTACGCCCCTAGGTCCTCAGGACCTGCTGCGCTCTTCGTCTCTGCACTCATTCGCGACGTTAGCGAGCGGAAGAAACGCGAGGACCAAAGTCGCGACGGCCGCTACCAGATGCTGCAGGCGGAGAAGATGGCCGCGCTCGGCCAGACCATCTCCGGCGTCGCGCACGAATTGAACAACCCGCTCGCCACGATTCTCTCGTGGGCGGAACGCCTCGCTGAACGAAACGTTGACGAGAAGACGAAGCAAGGCCTCGAAGTCATCCTCGCTGAATCCGAACGCGCCGCCCGCATCGTCCGCAACCTGTTGACGTTTGCGCGCAAGCGCCAGACGACCAGGGCGATGGTTGATCTCAACCAGGTGGTGCGTGAAACGCTGGCGTTGCGTGCCTACGAACAGAAAGTCTCAAACATTCACGTCGTTGAAGCGCTGACCGCCGGCGTGCCCGAAGTGTTTGCCGACGGACATCAGATCAAGCAGGTGCTGCTCAACCTCCTGATCAACGCGGAGCAGGCGTGCATCGGCGCCAACGGCAAAGGCACGATCGTGGTGCGCACGACGCACGACATCGATCGCGGCTCAGCGGTGCTCGAGGTGAGCGACGATGGTCCGGGAATTCCGGAGGAGCGACAGGGCAAGATCTTCGATCCTTTTTTCACGACGAAGGAAGTTGGAAAGGGCACCGGCCTGGGGCTGACTGTCGCGTACGCCATCGTGCAGGAGCACGGCGGCCGAATCTGGGTCGAATCCCGTCAGGCCCCAAGCCCCAAGTCCCAAGCCCCTGGCGGTTCGGGCGCATCCTTTTTCATCGAGCTTCCCGTAACCGGCCAGCACCTGAACACTCCGGTGACGCGCGCGCCCCAGCAGCCGATCTCGCTGGAAGCGTTCAAGGGATTACGTGTGCTGGTGGTGGAAGACGAGCCCGCGCTCGCGGTTGCCGTATCCGAGGCACTCGCTGACGCGGGCTTTACGGTCGATCGTGCGGGCGACGGTGAAGAGGGCCTGACCCGCCTCACCGAGCAGCGTTACGACTTGATCGTGTGCGATCTCAAGATGCCGCGCATTGACGGCATGCAGTTCTACCGCGCCATGGCCGCGGCAACACCCGCTCTCGCGCGTCGCGTCATATTCGTGACCGGCGACGTTGCGGGAACCGACGCGGAGCGCTTCCTGGAAGAGACCGGCTGCCGGTGGCTCTCCAAGCCTTTCAGGTTGGGCGACTTGCTTCGCGCCGCGCGCGACACGCTGTCCTGAGCGGTAACCAGCACCAGGTTTGCGCGATTCTGAGCCGCGTGCGAGACCCTGGTATCCGATTCGGGCCCGCCTACGCTCGCCTTCAATTTCTTTGCGAGCTCCGGCGCGGTCGCGCCGAAGCGGCCGTCGGCCGCGGAGGCGGGTAGCGAAGCCTTGGCCATGCGCTTGTCCGCCGTAGCCTTCGCGAAGGCGGACGGGTTGAACTCCATTGCGGCAATCGCGTCGCGAAGCGCGGCAGACGCTGCGACGGGAGTAATCTCGCCGCCAAGCGCCTCGCGCAGCCGGCGAATCGCTCGCGCGTGCAGTTGCGATACGCGTGACTCGTTCACGCCGAGTTCCGCGCCAATATCTTTCATCGTGACTTCGCTGTAGTAGTAGAGCGCAATCACTTTCTGTTCGCGGACCGGCAGCGTCGCAATCGCGTTACGCACGCGGTTCTTCACTTCGTCGCGCTCGTATTGCATGTCCGGCCGTTCCGGTTCCGCCGGCACCAGCACCGCGGGCAGCTGCGTTTCGTCGACGCTCTCCGCGCTCGAGAACGGTGACGTCGACTCGATGGTGTTGATGCGCACGATCGTCTTGCCCAGGCGCTTCTCGTCGGAGCCGATCGCTTCGGCGAGGTCCGCGAGCGATGGTTCGTGCCCGAGGCTCGCGCGCAGCTTCTCGCGCGCCGCTTCCAGCTCACGCCTCACACGCCGCACACCGCGGGGCCACGCATCCTTGCGCAACGCGTCGATCATCGCGCCGCGAATGCGCCGCTCCGCGAACGTCTCGAACTTGATGCCGCGCGAATCGTCGAAACGATGCGCTGCGTCGATCAAGCCGATGACGCCGTCCTGCACCAGATCGCTCAAGTCGATCGAATGCGGCATCGTCGCGGCCATCCGGCGCGCGAGCGCTTCAACGAACGGCAGTCCGGTTTCGACGCGGTTGGCGTGCTTGTCCACCGTGACTTCGTCGCAGGCGGCGGCGGCGATTGCGTTTTTCATGTTGCCTGCCCTAACGCAACCAGAATGCCAAGCTCGTATAACCGTGGTCAAGACTGTGAAGCCGAGCTAACTGAGCCTCGTAAATGTTTTATTAGTCAGTGACTTATACGATTCTGCGCACCGCGGCATGCCCGAATTTGCGTCTCGATTCAATTCAATGACCAACATTGTTTTGACGCTTTTGAAGGCCAGCCTGTCAATGTCTTGACGGTCAGTTTTTATTTTGGACGCACGATCACAAGACGGTAAGTGACCGCAGAAACTGAGCTTCGGCTGAGATTGGGGAAGAACCTGGAACCTGGAACCTGGAACCGAACTTGGAACCCGGAAGCCGGAACCCGGAACTTACTTATCGCCTACCGTCTCGCGCAGTTCGCGCGACACGGCCATCGCCTGCAATGCGGCGTGAACGACCAGGGACGCGCGTGCTTTCTGCGACGCGTCGGGCGCCTTGGTCTCGAGCAACTCGGCGTGCGCGAGGATCACGCCGAGTTGGTTATTGAGCTTGTGCAGCAGCTCTTTCGAGTCGGTCATTCTGCCAACTGGTGAATTGCCAATTGCCAACTTCAGGTGCAGTTATGCGGCAGTGTGGTTGTTCGGATGCTTGGTGCCATCCGGCTCGCGCCACAGCGTGTCCACGAAAATGCGGATGCTGCCGCCGGCCGTGCGCAGGTACTCGACCTTGTTCGCTGCGATCCAGTTGTAGATCGTGCGGCGGCTGACGCCGACCATTTCGCACGCCTTCATGATGCTGACAGTTTGCCGTTCCACTGGGGTTTGCCTCCAGAGGTTGTATCGGTGCAAGCCTTTTTGAGATTAGGCATGCACCCCTTGACAGTCACGGGCAACAGAGTCAATCTTTTGACACCTCGGTTGCCGTGACTGTCGCGCCGTAGCCCGAAGGGCGCAGGCGGACCTCATAAATGACTGAAAACAAAGGCCATCTGCTACTCATAGACGACGAAGAAGCACTGCGCAGCGTTGTCGCCGAACGGCTGGCGGATGTTGGCTTCCAGGTGACCCAGGCCGCGGATGGCGAGTCCGCGCTAACGGCGCTCGAGGGGTTTGCCTTCGATGTGATCGTGTCGGACCTGCGCCTTCCTGGCGTCGATGGCAGGAAGGTGATCGAATCCGCGCTCCAGCGTTACCCGAGCATCGTCGCGATCGTCGTGACGGGCTACGGCACCGTGAAGGATGCCGTGGACATGATCAAGCTCGGTGCGGCCGACTTCATATCGAAGCCGTTTCAGTTCGACGAGTTGATGCACGTGCTCAGCAAGGCGTTGGAGCAGCGGCGTCTCCAGAGTGAGAACGCGTACCTGCATCAGCAACTCGATGAGCGCTTCGGTCTCGGGTCAATGGTTGGCAAGAGCGCGCCGATGCGGGCGCTCTTTCAACTGATTGAAACCGTCGCACCCGCGCCCGCCACGGTTCTGATCACCGGCGAGACCGGCACCGGCAAGGAGATGGTCGCCCGCGCGATTCATCAAACCAGCCCGCGGCATCGCGGCCGCTTCGTCGCCATCAACGTCAGCGCGATTCCAGAAACGCTGCTCGATGCGGAACTGTTCGGGCACGCCAAGGGCGCGTTCACCGGTGCGGTCGCCACGCGGCAGGGACGGCTTGAACAGGCTGACGGCGGCACGCTCTTTCTCGATGAAGTCGGCACCATGCCGATGGCGCTGCAGATGAAGATGCTGCGCGTGCTCCAGGAGCGCGAGTTCGAGCGCATTGGCGATTCGCGCACGATCAAGGTTGATGTCAGGGTGGTCGCCGCCACGAACGCCGATCTGCTGAAGATGGTGAAGGACGGCTCCTTCCGCGAGGACCTCTATTACCGCTTGAACGTCATTCCCGTTCAGCTGGCACCACTGCGCGAACGCGTCGAAGACATTCCGCTGCTGGTACAGAAGTTCATCGAGAAGTACTACCAGCTCCCGGCTCCCGGCGCTCGCCTGCCGTCGGTATCACAGGACGCCATGCGTCGCCTGATGGCGTTCGCGTGGCCCGGCAATGTCCGTCAGTTGGAGAACGCCATGGAGCGCGCGCTGGCGATGATCGGCAGCAGAACGCAGATTGAAGTAGGCGACTTGCCGGCCGATCTTCAGGCACCAACCGAAGCGAACGCCAAGCCCTCTCTGGATCTGCCGGCCGAAGGCCTCGACCTCCCGGCGCTCATCGCGCAAATCGAGAAAGACCTGATCGACCGGGCGCTCGTTCGCACGGAGCAGAATAAGGGCGCCGCCGCCAGGCTGCTGGGATTGAAACGGACGACGCTCGTTGAGAAGCTGAGACGGCTTCAATAAATTGAAGATTGGGAGATTCCTTGATTGACGATTGTTGGGCGATTGTCGATCTGCAATCCTCAAATCATTTGGCAATTTGAAATCGTCAATCACCCAACAGTCATCAATCAAGGAATCTACAATCGCCGAATTGTCTGGTCCGTAAATATGGTGACATCCTTGGCTTGACGCATCAACAGATCCAGCGGCGTGGTGTTGCTCGACCCGTCGACCGCTGCCTGAAGCACTGGAAGCTTCCTCGGTCCAATCGCAATCACCCACACCTTCCTGGTCTGCAGGATGTAGCGCAGTGTGAGGGACAGCCGCCTCGCCGGCGGCTTTGGTGCGTCTTCGATCGCGACCGCCCGCAGATCGTCCTGCACCAACGCGCGATGGCCGGGAAACAACGAGCAGATGTGGCCGTCTTCGCCAACTCCCAGGATTGCCAGGTCAAGAGCGCCGTTATGCAGGTAGGTCGCGAGCGCATCGTCGTACCACAGCGCGGCCTGGCCGAGCGGCATCTTGTCGGTAGGCATGCGGATCGCGGTGGGCGCCTTGGCGCCGAGCGGTTGCAGCAGCATGCGATCGGCGATGCCGTAGTTGGATTCGGGATCGTCGGGTGACACCGCGCGCTCGTCCACCCAGAACAGCGTGATGCGCCGCCAGTCGACTTGGGCCTGCCGCAGCGCGCCAAGATAGATCAGTGCCGTCGCGCCTCCAGAGAGACCGCACGACATGCGCTTCTCGCTGGAATTCGACCAGTCTTCAAAAGAGGCCGAAATCAGCGATCTGAGCTCTATGACAGGCGCCCCGACAAGCTCCATTATCTGTATTTTACATAATTACGTATAATGGGCTTATGGAAATGGTGATTTCCGCCACCGAGCTGGCGCGAAAGCTCGGCGACTACCTCGCTCGCGTTCGATATCGCCGAGATTCGGTGCTTGTTCAGAAGAATGGCGTTGATGTCGCGCGATTGGTTCCGGTCGGCGATCAACCAGTAGTCACTGTTGCTCAGGCGCTCGCGATGTGGTGCGCGACTGCACCTCGCGATTCGGAATTCGCGGACGATCTCGAGAAGGTGAATGAGTCCGACACTCTCCCGGAGAACCCGTGGGACTCGTAATCGATACGAGCGCTTTGATCGATGTTGAGCGATCAAACACGACCTCTGCGCCACTGGAAGTCTGGCAGACGCTGCTCCAAACTGTGGCCTCCGAGGCGATGGCTCTGCCAATGATCGTGGTTGCCGAACTTTGGGCCGGCGTCGCAATGGCAAACTCTCCGCAGCGAGCCGATCGTCGTCGTCGCCAGATTGAAGCCATGTTGATCAATTTGCCGCTCGCAGATTTCGATGCCCAGACGGCTGAAGTTTCGGGATACCTGTTTGCGGAACTGACCAGGCGAGGAACGATGATTCCGTCGAACGACCTCACCATCGCAGCTACCGCCCGGAGACTGGATTTCGGCGTGCTGGTTGGTGCTGCCGGAGAGCGTCATTTCAGGAAAGTGCCGAACCTCAGGGTGGAAGTGGTGAAACTGCCAACTGCAGACTGAACTGCCAACTGCCAACTGAAACTGTAAACTGTCGACTCTCGACTGTAGACTGCTTCCATGCCTCCGAGATACGCGTATTGGACAATCCTGGTCGACGATCAACCGACCGCGTTCCGTGCGTCAGCGCAGGAAGATCTGCTGCCGACGTTGAAGCGGCTCCAAGCCAAGCACCCGTCAGCGAAGATGATGTGGTGGCAGAACGGCAAGTTGTGGGATCGCCGTGTCGACGCGCAAGACGCCATGTTCACCCGCGGTGAGCTGGGACGTCGCAACGATTCTCGACAGTCGGGAGGCGGGTTCCGCGATCGCGAACGCAAACCGTTCCGAGATCGCGGGGACGGCGGCAAGCGGTCCGCATGGACTCCGCGCGGTGAACCTTCCGCTCTCGCGCCGACGCGCAACGCCGACGACAAGCTCGATTGGAAGCCAAAGGGCACGTTCGTTCCTGCGCCCAAGCGTGCTGAACGCCCCGAGCGCTCCGAAGGTAAACCCAGGAGCCAGGACTCAAGACACTCTGGGAAGCCTGAGTGGCGCCCCAAGTCCCAAGCCCCAGGCCCCAAGTCCTACGGCAAGCCCGAGTGGAAGCCCAAGGGCTCCTTCGATCGTGAAGAGCGCTCGCGCTCGGTCGATCGCGAAGAGCGTCCTTCATCATTCAAGCGCCCCGCTTACAAGCCAAGTGGTGACGACACGCGTTCGGCAAAGCCGGCGTGGAAGCCGAAGGGCACCTTCGATCGCGAAAGGAAACCGTTCCGCGGCGACAGGCCCGATTGGAAGTCCAAGCCCCAAGCCCCACGCCCCAGGTCCGGTGAGAAACTCGAGTGGACCCCCAAGTCCCAAGTCCCAAGCCCCAAGACCCAAGACCCAGGACCCAAGACCCCTGAGAAACGCAAATGGGTCCCGAAAGAGGAATACAAGAAGTCGATGGGCATCGAGGCCAAGCGCGACGCCAAGTGGCGCCCCGGCGGCCTGCACAAGGACCCCAAGCAGAAATACAAGGACGCGAAGAAGGCGAAGTGGACGCGCTTCAAGAAGGCCATTCGCACGCGCGCTGAATCGAAGGGCAAGAAGAGCGAAGAATGACGCCGTCCCGAGCGAGCGAAGCGAGTCGAGGGATTTCGCACATCGTGCTGTTCCGCCCAAAGCCGGATCTACCGGCCGAAGCCAGGGCCGCCTTGATCGAGGCGCTCAAGCACGCTGTCGACGGCATCCCGCAGATCAGGCACGCTGTGATCGGCAAGCGCATTCTTCTCAATCGTCCGGGCTATGAAACACAAATGGCCGAGCACTTTGAGTACTCGGCCATCCTGGATTTCGATTCCGAAGCGGATCTACGCGCCTATCTCGATCACCCCGCGCACGACGAACTGGGTCGCTTGCTCTTCATGTCAGCAGAGGCTGTCCTCGCTTACGACTTCGAACAACTGGCACCCGACCACCTGACCACCTGACTACCTGACTACCTGACTACCTGGCTACCTGACTACCCGCCGAACACTTTCTTAATCGACTTCATGATGCTCGGCTGGTTGCGAATGTCATCCAGCCGCTCCAGCAATCCCATCGCTTCTGAAATCGTCGTCACCGGCTGAACGCCGAGGCGCTTCGCGCCGGCCGGCACGTCGGCAACGTTGCCGTGCCACACGAGGATCACCTTGGCTTTGGATTCCACGGCGATGTCGAGGCAGTTCTCCGGACGATCGTCGACGAACGCATCGAGCCCCAGCGCATCGGCGATCTTGCCGCGCGAGCGCTGCACTACGTAAACGCTCGGATACTGGAAGCCGTGTGCCTCGAGCCACTGCTGTGACTGCAGCTGCACCAGGTCGCCCGCCGTGGAGGGCCTGGTCGTCAGGAAGATCACTTCCCATCGCCGTTCTCTTGCGGTCTTCGCGATGCGCGCGATGATTCCAGGTTCCAGCTCAGGAAGCGTCGTCCAGAAGTTCTCCATCTTCTTGACGTGATCCCACAGCTGCATCTGCTGACGCGCGGTGAGATGCAGTTCCTGCATCGCGAGGTTGGTGGTTGTCTCGTCTTCGGACTTTGCGAGCTTCTCAGCGGCTGCCTGGACGGCGGACTTGGCGGCGTCGGCAGCGCCTTGTTCGTTAGGAAGCGCCTGGGGTTCGGTCGGTTTGTAAGCCGCCTTGCGCAACACCTCTTCGCCGAACAGCTTCAGCGCCTCCCGGTGGAGGGCGAAGTACATGTCGGCGACGGTGCCATCTAAATCGAACCCGACGCGCAAAGGCATTGAATCCCCTGAATCTTACTGTTTAGGCGGAAAACAACAGTTCAGCTGGCGGCCTGCACAGACCTGCCGCCGGTTTCCAAGCGGAACCTTATCCCAGCGTCTAACGTATTGCAAGTCATATATTGACATGACACTATAGGACATATTAGTCTTGTCGAGTCGATCGGGAGCCGATATGAGAACCGCCTCACTTTGGATAATTCGTGCCGCCCTGACCGTGCAGTTTGCGGCGGTCCTGGCCGTTCCGTCTCTTCTTGCCGCCGCCGACTCCCCTCGCGGGATGTGGATGGCTGAGTGGCTGCGGCCGCAGTCAGTCGAACGCACCATCGGCGTGCTCACGCTGCGTGACGTCAAGCTTTCGTTCTCGGAGCAGGTTGGGCATGACGGCTGGGAAGTCGAGTTATCGAAGGTGAAGCGCGTCTCGCAGGCCAACGACGGCCGCGCCTTGCTGGTGGTGACCGTGACCGGCGAGGAATACGTCACCGTGATCATGGATCCGGCCATGGTCCGCCAATCTCCGAAGAAGGTCCTGTCGGTGATCGAGCGTTCGCTGCAACTGCAGACGGTCAACGGCCGTTAGGACGCTGAATGATCTGCGGGCGTTGCGGCTCAATTGACATCGTTCGGCACAAGTCGAGCACTCTCGACAAGATCGTTCGTATGTTCTCGAACCGGAAGCGGGTGATTTGCCGGCGGTGTGGGTGGTCAGCGCGGATCCCGTGGGATCACGACGACCACTATGTGCCGAAGATGGCGGAGCTTCGCGTGGTGGAAGTGCGGGCCGCGAAGTCCAAAAGCGAAGGCAAGTTCGAAGACGAATTCGACATCAACAGATTTCACTAACCGCGTTCCCTGATCCCCGATCCCTGATCCCCGATCCCTGATCCCTGATCCCCCATCCCTGCTGAGGCCAACCCCCGAGCCGAAGCCCTGTGTTCAAGGAACCACTGGTAGGTGTGCTCGATGCCCTCGCCGAGGGACATTCGGTGCCGCCAACCCAGCTTGTGCAGGCGGGTCACATCAAGCAGTTTCCGCGGTGAACCATCCGGCTTGGCCGTGTCGTAGACAATCGTCGCGGCGGGATGCACTACGCGGCGGACCATGTCGGCCAGTTCGGCGATCGACACATCCTCACCGGTCCCCACGTTGATGTGCATCGAGTCCCCGTAGTTGTTCATCAGGAACACGCACGCATCCGCGAGGTCGTCGACGTGGAGGAACTCACGGCGCGGCTTGCCGGTGCCCCACACCGTCACCTCCGTGCGGCCCTCTTCGCGCGCGTCATGGAACTTGCGAATCATCGCCGGCAGCACGTGAGAGCTGGTGAGATCGAAGTTGTCGTGCGGTCCGTACAGGTTGGTCGGCATCGCCGAGATGAAGTCGCACCCGTACTGCGCCCGGTATGCCTGGCACAGCTTGATGCCGGCGATCTTTGCCACCGCGTACGCTTCGTTCGTCGGCTCCAGCGGACCGCTCAGCAGCTCTTCTTCCTTCATGGGCTGCGATGCCATGCGCGGGTAGATGCAGGAGCTGCCCAGGTACAACAGCTTCTTGACGCCAAACAGGTGTGCTGAATGCACCACCGTGGCGTGGATCATCATGTTGTCGTAGATGAACTCGGCTGGACGAGTCGAGTTCGCCATGATGCCGCCGACGGTGCCTGCGACCAGGTAGACGTAGTCCGGACGGTTGGCGCGGAACCAGTAGTTCACCGCGGCCTGGTCGCGCAAGTCGAGTTGATCTCGCGTCGCTGTGAGGACGTTTGTCTGCCCGAGCTGTGACAGTCGCCGCACAACGGCCGACCCGACCAGCCCTCGGTGACCTGCGACGAAAACCCGGTTCGTGCTCATCTCTGTAGTTACAGCCTACGCTATTGTGTCGGCGCTTTCGCTTCTGCGTAGCGCAGGTAAGGAATCAGCGGCGCCACGGCCAGCGTATTCTTTTCCCGCGCGGAGGCCGGGGCCACCGCTGCGGCGCGCAGCAGTTCCACTTCGCTGGTCCAGGGATTCAACATGATGCGCCCGCCCAGTTGCAGGGTGCTCATCTGGTCGGCGCGGCCTGGTTCCTCGTCGGCTTTCTTGCCGAACTCCTCGTTCATCCGGCGAAGCAGGTTCTCGCGGCCGATATAGGTCGCCACGTGTGACTGAATCAGGTTCTTCAGCCTGACTGTATTGTCTGTCACCACTTTCAGGAACACGCCTGCGTCCGCGAGCTTGTCCTTGTAGGGCGAATTCTTCAACAGCTCGATGATGCGCGGATCGGCGACGATCTCTTCGCTGGGGTTCACCAGTATTCTCACCGTCGCGAGCAGGTCATCGTCCGGCACCATCAGCTTGTCGGCGAACGCGAACTGCGAATCGAGGATGCGCTGGCCGAGCGTGATGTGAGCCAGTTCGTGGGCCAGCATCATCGCCAGCGTGGCCTCGTCCGGCAGCACGTCGATCAGGCCGCGGCTCATGACGATGGTCCGGCCGACGGTGAATGACTCGAGCGGAGACGTCAGCAGCACGCGCGCCCTGATCGG
>DATMJU010000608.1:0-7301 GCA_035553795.1 Vicinamibacterales bacterium | reverse complement strand
GTGGTCACCGGAATCGAACAACTTGTGACACCCAAGCTGACACAATTGCGCACGGGTTACGCCGAGCTCGCGAATAAGCGCGGCGAGGTGCGAGAGGCGTTAGCGGTTCAGCAATCGATTCACGATGCAGAGACTCGGCGCACGAACATTGAGAACAGTGGCGATCAGGCGAGGGATGCATCGGTTTCTGATGGCGACTTGTCGGCAGCCGTGGCTGACAGGTTCGCACAAGAGGTCGAGGCGGTTCTGAAAGCGTGGCACTTCCCCGACGCGGAGCGTGTCCACTTCGACGCGAAGTCCCGCGATGTCATCATCGGTGGCAAACCCCGAGCAGCAAGGGGCAAAGGCCTTCGCGCTATCACGCACGCCGCGTTCACGATCGGCCTGCTGGAATCCTGCAAGACTACCGACACGCCGCATCCGAGCTTCGTGATTCTCGACACGCCCCTGCGCGCGTATCGAGAACCCGAAGGCACCGAGGACGACCTTCGCGGCACGGACCTCGACGTCAAGTTCTACGACTACCTGGCGACGCTCGCGAACAACCGGCAGGTGATCATTATCGAAAACACCGATCCGCCCGCGCACATCACGACGCTGCCGCAGGTGACAATGTTCAGCGGAAACCCGCACAGCGGCCGTTACGGGTTTTTCCCACCGCTCGGCAAACCGGTCGGCGAGTCTGACCAGAACACCGCTAAGGACTCACCGTCACCGGACGACTCCGGTGACGGGAAACAGACCCCGGAATAGGCACATCCGAGCGTCAGTCACAAGGCGGTCGGGTCGTCCGCAGCTGTGTTCAAGCTTGGAGTGAGCGTTGCTTTTGAGAGCCGCTGACGTGGGTTCCTGTTCCCGCTTTCGATCACCGTCCTCTGATCGCTACGACCGGATCTGTCCTGGCCGCGCGGACGGCAGGGATACAGCTGGCGGTCAAACCGGCGATGAGCACAATCGCGATCCCGAGCGCGAACGACGCCGGATCCGCCGGCGCAATTCCGTACAGCAGCGTAGTCAACAATCGCGACAGTGCGTAGGCGCCGCCAAGACCGATCATCCCGCCCACCAGCGCGAGGATCAGACCTTCGCGCATCACCATGGTCCGTATCTGTCGTGACTGGGCGCCGAGTGCGAGACGCACGCCAATCTCCGCGGTCCGTTGCGAAACCGAATAGCCGATCACGGCGTAGACTCCGACGGCTGCAATCACAATCGCCAGCGACGCAAAGAACGCCAGCAGCAAGGTACGAAGTCGCGGCTGCAGCGTCACCTGCGAGAGGACATCGTTCATCGTCCTGGCGTCCGCCATCGTGATGCCGCGGTCGACCGCGCCGATCTCGGATTGCAACTGGCTCACCAGGCCGGCCGGATCGCCGCTCGTGCGCACGACCAGGAACGGCGCCCGATGTGGTTGTTGAGCGAAGGGCCGGTAAACGACGGCGTCGGCGACCTGATCGAGACCGTTGTACTTGACGTCGGCCACGATGCCCACCACGGTCATCTCCTCGCGGGCGGTCTTACCGTTCCGTAGCACGGGGAGCGGAATTGTCCGGCCCAAGGCATCCTGCTCCGGGAACATTAGCCGCGCGGTGCCGGCGCTCATGATCACGACCGGCGGCGCGGGTCCGTCATCAGCAGCGGTGAAAAGGCGCCCGCGCTCGAGCCTGATGCCGAGAGCGCTGAAGTACCCGGGTGTTGCGGGAACGGCCGCCGCCTGGAAAGACGCGCGCGCGTTCGAATCGCCCGAACGATTCAGCGTGAGCCGCATGCGGCTGGCATTCGGTGGACGCGCCGAGCCGACGCCGGCCGCCGTGACCTGTGGGAATTGCGAAATGCGCTGAAGGACCCGATCGACCAGCTCGATCTGCTGTTGATCAGTGAGCGTCCGGTCCATCGCGAGGTTCAGGGATGCGGTCGCGACGTGATCAGTCGCCACCCCGAGATCGGTGTCTGTCAGTGCAATCAGGCTTCTGCCCAGCAGTACCGCGCCGACGATCAAGATGACCGCGATCGCAAGTTGGGTGACAGTGACCGCGCGCAGCGCAAAGCGAGCAAAGAGATTCGCCACAGTGCCACGCTGGTGATCTTTCAGGGCGGACGCTGGATCGCCAGATTGCAGTCCCGGCAGTATGCCGACGGCGACCGCAGTGACGGCACCAAGCCCAATCGCGAATAACAACACGGCACCGTCGACAGCCACCGCATCCAGTCGAGGCAGTGCCGTCGGCGACCAAGCCTTCAGTGCTCGGATGCTGACGGCAGCGAGCCCGACGCCCCCGATGCTCGCCGCGGTCGCGAGAAGGGCGCTTTCCACGAGCGCCTCCACAATCAGCTGCCGGCGCGACGCGCCCAATGCGCGACGAACCGCAGCTTCGTGAAGCCGTGCAGTATTTCGCGCCAGGAGCAGGTTCATGACGTTCGCGCAAGCCAGCACGAGCAGCAACGCGACCGACGCCGCGAGCACCAGCAGGGCCGGCTGCGTCTGACCAGTAATGGATTCACCGAGGCCCATCAACTGCGTGCGTACTGCACCAAACGCCCGCGGCATTGTTGATGCAAACGTGCCAGCAACAGCAGCCACTTCGTCCGCAGCCGCCGTCATCGATACACCGGAGGCGAGGCGCGCGATCGGCGTGAATCCGCAGCAATCAGGATTTCGGACGCGAGCAAATCCGTGAGGAAGCCAGATATCAGTCAGCGGCTCCGGAATCTGAAATGTCGCAGCGGCAACGCCGATGATCGTGACGGTCTGTCCATTCAGCGTCACCGTCTTACCGATCGCGTCGGCCGCTCCGTTAAAGCGACGCTTAGACAGGCGATCGCTGATGACGACAACCGACTCGCTATTGTCGACGGTTTCGAGTGCTCGCCCCGCCACCAACGTCCCGTCTACCGTCTTGAAGAAGGCTGTGGTTACGACAGCCGTGTTCACCAATTCGGCAGCTTGGGTTCCGGCCAGCGCTCCGACGCTTGCTGAAAAAAAGGCAACCCGCTCCAGTGAAGTGGTTGTGGGCCACGCTTCGACCGCCGGCGTTGGAAAGAAGGCGCGCACCGGCTGGCGCGCACCGTCGAAGTCTTGTTCGGCGCGCACGATGACCAAGCGGTCAGCGTCTCGATACGGCAGCGGCTTCAGCAAAACTCCATAGAGGACACCGAAGAGCGCCGTACTGGTGCCGATACCCAACGTCAGCATCATTACGACCACCACAGCGAAGCCGGGTGACCTGGTGAACGCACGAAGCGCGGCTGCGATAGTCATCGAAGTGACCTTGTATCACGATCGACATTGCTCGCGAAAGACTGCGAAGCGGAAGCGCTCGAGAAGGCTCGCTGTCTGCGGGTTCGACGAGATCGCTGGCTTGCAGAGACGCCCTCCGGCTCGTTCTTGATCGGCACCCAGAGCCACCGTGGTAGAGAACAAACGGTTCGAACCGGCCACGGTTCTGTATCGACCGTACGATCGTCTCCAACCTTAGGGCGCTTCACGCCTGACCGTGAACGGTACGGGCCGAATGGCCCGCTCGAACACCTCTTTCACTTTGTCGTCTCCAATACGCGCCCGCGCCTGAAGGGCATCGCCGGCCGCCTGAACGGAGTACACCGCCTCACGATCGTCTGGATTGTTGAAGCTCTTTTCTCGATTCTGCCGCATAGACGCTCGGATCGAAGCGAAGATGGCGTCGATAGTCTGACCTGCGTTGAGCTCTCGCACGACCGATTGATACAGACCTTGCGTAGCCTGCAGGTACATCTCGAACGCCTGCTGTAATCCCGAGGTATCGCGACCGACCAGGAGACCGTCTTCGAAGATTGCGGCATCGACTTCGACGGTGAGTGAATGCAGCCCTTTCGCAAGATCGCCCTGCTGTCTCGCGAACTCATCGAGCCATGCGTTGTCGACACTAGGGTTAATCTCAAATCGAAGGCCAACCACTCGCTCTTCTCCAGGTCTTACCTCCCTGCCACGTGGCAATCCGGTCTGATCAGGAGCAGTGCCGGCCACGGCGTTGGGATAATTGAAGTGAACGAGATTCTGGCGCGACCGACCGCCCTCGTCCGCGCTCTCAAACGCGATGCAATAGGCGACAACCGTTCGCGTCGATAGATTCGACAAGATCGCTACGAACGGTGTCAAAGCAATCGCCTGGCGACGCCACGCAGGTACGAGCGCGCCGACTCGTTCGTCGAAGCCAGTCGTCAGCGAAGACGCCAACAAGATACCAACGCTAGGCAGATCGCGAAGACTAACGTGTTCCTGCATGGTCAAGAGGCCGCGCGCAGCGGCTAGGGCGACCACGCTCACACAACAGAACGTGGTGGCTGTCGTCGGGTGCTTATTATATAAGGACTCGCCTCAATGCTTCCTTGCCTCCAATTAGCTCAGCCTCTGTCTCCCAAATACGTCCATAACGCCGGTCGATGCGCGATACCAAGCACCGTCAACCCCACTTTGAGTGATTGATGCGGACGGGTTAGGTGGGAATTCGCTGGAAGAAAACGAGGTCGAGCCATCGGCCGAACTCGAATCCAACCTGCTTGAACTGTGCGACCTTTCGAAGCTGAGCTTTTCGTGACAACAGCGGAGTCGATGCCTGCTGCAGCGACGACGCCGCGGCACGCTCTTCTGGAAAATACAGTCAAAAACCCGGCACCGCTAACTGAAATCTGAGGTGCGTCGGATCTTAGCGACGGTGAGTCCTCGGTATCTGAGGAGCAGCTTCGATCGCTTCGATAACGCCGAGCACCAGACATCGAGTATCGTTCGAAATACGAATCGTGGATTCAAAACAACGTGAAGAGTTCCGTGCGCACGCTGAAGCAGTCCGACGTGCCTTAGATGCGATCGCAATAGCGGTCGGCCACCTTGTGGTCAACTACAACCGTCTTGAGCGGGGTGTCGGCGAATGCTTGGCGCGGCTACTTGACGCGAAACGAGCCGGTCTTGTTGATTCCGTTAACGCAGCGCTAGGTATGCGGCAGCGGATCGATCTCCTGGCCGCGCTGTATCGAGATAGGGTCACCGCCGCTAACGAGCTCGCTCTTCTCGAGTACTGCGTCAAGATGCTCCGTTTCTTCGAAGAGGAGCGAAATCGTGTCGTTCATAGCAACTGGGTGACGTCGGAGTTCGGAGGCAGCGAGTTCATCCGAATGAAAGAGTCCGTCTCCGGCGCTAAGGGCTTGCGGGTCACCGCCGAGCCGGCCGATGTTTCGACGATCATGAATGTATCCCAACAGATTAACGACTTCGCATTCCTAGATTTCGTCGAGCTGTATCGGGTGTGTTCTGGTCAACGGTCGGATTGGCGGAGTCCCATGTTGTCCCAGTGATCAACGAAATCCTAATGCATGGCCTCCGGGTAGACTAGATCACCGAATCGAATTTCGGAGCCATGCAACACTTCAGCCCGTTGGAGCTCATCGGCGGGCGAACAATTGGACCCGGCCCGCCGCGCCAGCCATCAAGATGTTGGGTTCGTCGGGAACCCGACCCGCCGCCCGAATGTCCTTCCACGGGAGTGTCCTGAACTACCGGGGAGCCCAACGGCGCCCGCTGGGTCACACGATGACGACGAATGGCTCCTTCGGCAATACGCCCCAATGTCCCTCACGCTGCAAGATACGAGGGACTCGTATCAAATCTGCGGCCGCTTGACTATCGTTTCGGTCATTCCCGGGTTACAGACCGGGCGGATCTTGCATTGTGCCGTTTAAGAATCGCCACGTGCGCCACCGCGTCCTTTTGGGCAACTGCCTTCTCCAATTGTGCGCGCAGGCGGTCGACACGTGGCGGAAGGGGGGCAATCGCAAACCCTTGCTCAATAGTCCGCCTCAACCCACGGATACGCGCCATCAAGACATCATCATCGGCATCATTCTTGGACTTGAGGTCATAGAGCTTCAATTTCAAGTTTGCGAGCATATAGAAGAAGCGACCCGCTTCAACCGCGAGAATGTCGCGAGAGTGTTCATGCACACCAGCGGAGCAATGTCGATCAATGTAGTGAAGCATGCCGATGGCGCGAGCCTCAATCTTATGGTGAATCGATCGCTCATCAATCATAGTTCGCAGGTGCTTCTCAAGCCGGGCGGACCATCGATTGAACGCCGAAGCCTTTACCCTGACGATCGGCTGCGGGTCGAGGTCCCGAAGAGTTAGCACAACGGACTGCATCGTTTAGGTCCTCAGGTTAATTGATCCATTTGGATCAGCTGTTCCATCCTCTATCGGGCGGAGTTCGGGCCGATAGCGTTCCCGTACTTCCCTCATTCTGCGGCGAAGTGCGGACTAGTTACGTGTTTTCCGCTGCTGAGCGAGCTTCCGTGAGTTGGACCAATCGACAGACCGAAAGGCCCAAGGTCTTGGGCCTTCGCGCGGAGCGAACTGCTGAAAATGTTCCGGTTGATCGCTTCTTCTTAGTTGTCTCGCTGTCGCCCATGCTGTCCATCCCCAAGCCGTCAATGTCGTATAAGGCGTCTCGACATGACGGTCGCCAAGTCGACTTCGTCCGCCCGAGTAGTTGGCGGAGCGCGCTGAAAGCAACGCCACTGAAGCCGTCGTAGGGCTCTTCTCGATAAGGGCCATCAATCGACATGTTGACGCATTCGCGACCGGGCGAATACCCCCTTGACGGACGGAGCGCTTACTAGTCGTCTCGCAGCGCAGCGAGGGGGTCGACGCGACTTGCGCGCGCGGCCGGTGGATAGGCCGCCAGCACGGCCACCAAGAGCGCCATCACGGCGACGGCGAGAAACGTCCACGGATCGAGAGGCGTCAGTTCAAAGAGCATGTTCTGCAGGTAGCGGGTCGTTACGGCCGCCATCAACAGTCCGATCACCGCGCCGGTTGCGGTCACCATCAGGCTCTGTCGAATGATCATCGCGAGCACTTGGGAAGGCAACGCTCCGACCGCCATTCTGATGCCGATCTCATGCGTCCGCCGCGTCACCGCATGGGACAGCACGCCGTAGATGCCGACGATCGCCAGCGCCAGCGCGACCACCGCAAAGGCGCTCAGCACAAAGGTGTTGAAACGTGGAGTGGCCACCGATGCTGACGTCAATTCGGCCATCGTCTGTTGGTTGAGATCGACGCCCAAGCGCGGGTCGATGCCCTTGATGGTCGAACGAATCAATGGTCCCAACTGCGACGTGTCCGCACCGCTCCGCACAACGAAGTGTGGGCGCGTGGCGTCGGTGAGGCCGAAACGAACAAGGTCGACATAGTACTCGGCTCGAACCTTCGCATTGAGGCCGCTCTGCCTCGCGTCGTTCACGACGCCAACCACCTGATAGCGCGCCGG
>DATMJU010000607.1:0-2679 GCA_035553795.1 Vicinamibacterales bacterium | reverse complement strand
ATTGGCGAGAAGCAGTCGCGGGCCTTGGAGCCGCTGCTATCGACGCCCATCTCGACGCTCGAGCTGCTCGCCGCGAAGACCATGACGCCGTTCCTGTTTGCGCTCGCGCTGACGTGGGGCGCGGGCGCCATCTACCTGCTTGGCGCGGCGCTGCTCGGCGAGCCCGGCGTGCTGGCGTCAGTCGCCGGCCCGCGATTGTTCGTGATGTTCGTGGTGCTGGGCCCATTGGTCGAGCTGGCCTCGCTGCTCGTTTCCGTGATCGTCTCCTCTCGCGCCAGCGACCCGCGATCGGCGCAGCAGATCGCAGGCCTGCTGATCCTGCCGATCACGGCCGTTTTCGTCGCCCAACTGGTGGGAGTGGTCGTGGTGGGCGTCACCGCGATGCTGCTCGGCGCGCTCGGCTGCGCGGCGCTGAATGCTGTGCTGCTCTGGGTCGGCGTTCGAGTGTTTCAGCGAGAGACGATTCTGACGCGGTGGAAGTAAACCTCTTGGTTCAGGGGTTCAGTGATTCAAGGGGTCAAAGGAGCGGTTCGAGAGTTCAGAGTTCAAGGGATTGAACTCAAGAGCCACGCTTGGATTCAATTCGACGAGCGTTCTCCTTTGCCTGTTGCGTGAGCTGGTAACGGCGTAGGCCGACTGCGGCGGCGACGGCGCGTTTGCACAGCAACATTCCGGCCCATCGCTCGTCATCAGAAATCGCACCGCGCTGCCATGCCTTGATTATCTGATTCTTGGTTTCCAGCTCAGAACCTATCGCGATCCGGAGGAAGTTCGCGAACTGGACCGGTGCGAATCGACCGAATCCTTCGGCGATGTTCCGGGGAGCGGAACCGGCGGCATCGGACGTCTGCCGGCAGAACTCCAGGTCGCGCGCGACCTGCGGCCGCTTGATGATCTCGAGCGCGAACCTTTCCAGCTCGTCAGCGCGCTGCCAGGCAATCAACTCGGTAAAGTCCTTGGCCACCATGCCTCGGGTTGCAGCAATGGCGGTGCCAAGCCCTTGAACCTTTGAACCTGAGAATTTTCTGAACTTCTGAACAACTGAACCCCTTGAACCGTCAACCGCAGTTGCCTCCCAGGCAACTGTGGTTGACATGTGAGAGTCAATGAATGACTATTCATTCATCAGCCTTCGCCAGGGCGACGGCGGGACAAGGTCATGCGTACCACTTCGAATGCCAGGCGCCTCTCGGTCGTTCGGCAGTCGCCGGGCAGCGGCGACAAGCGGGAGCTGATCCTCAAGGCCGCTACCAAGGTCTTTGCGCAGAACGGCTTCTTCCAGTCGCAGGTCGCTGACGTCGCCAGGGTCGCGGGCGTTGCGGCCGGCACGGTCTACCTCTACTTCAAGGGCAAGGACGATCTGCTCGTCTCGATCTTTGAGCAGTCGATGCGCAGGGTCCTGGCCGAAGGGCGCGAGGCGATCGAGGGGGTTGACGATCCCGCGGCACGGCTGCGGCTGATCGCGCGGCTGCATCTCGAACGCCTCGGGCGCGACAAGGACCTCGCCGTCGTGTTCCAGGTGGAGCTGCGGCAGTCGGTCAAGTTCATGGAACGCTTCTCGGAGTCGTTCCTCCAGGATTACTTCACGCTGATCCGCCAGGCCATTGCCGACGGCCAGCGTGATGGCGTGTTCCGCAAGGACATCAGCGCGACCATCGCGACCAAGATCTTCTTCGGCGCGCTCGATGAAATGGCGACCAACTGGGTGTTGAGCCGCCGCAAGCACGACCTCCGCGCCGAAGCGGACGCCGTGGTCGATCTCTTCATCAACGGCGTCAAACGCCAATGACGCCGCAGAAGGCACAGATGACACAGATGGCAATCAACTCGGTCACCGTTCTCGGCGCCGGCACCATGGGCGCACAGATTGCCCTGCACTGCGCCAATGCCGGCATCCCGGCGCTGCTGCTCGACCTCACCGCCGACGCGGCCAGGCAGGGACTCGAGAAGGCCCGCAAGCTCAAGCCCGATCCGCAGTTCACGCCGGACGCATTCAAGCTCGTGACGACCGGCGGTTTCGACACGCACCTCGACTTGATCGCGAAGTCCGATTGGATCATGGAAGCGGTCGTCGAGCGGCTCGACATCAAGCAGCAACTGCTTGCCAAAGTTGACGAGAAACGCCGGCCCGGATCGATCGTCAGCTCGAACACGTCAGGCATTCCGATCGCCGCCATCGCGGAAGGGCGCAGCGAGGACTTCCGCCGGCACTGGCTCGGCACGCACTTCTTCAACCCGCCGCGCTACCTGCGCCTGCTCGAGATCATTCCGACCGCTGACACCGATCCTGCCGTCGTGGCCGCGATGGTGCGCTTCGGCGATCACGTGCTCGGCAAGGGCGTGGTCATTGCGAAGGACACGCCGAACTTCATCGCCAACCACGTCGGCCTCTACGGCATCGTCCGCACGCTCGACGTGCTTGCCACCGGGAAGTACACGATCGAAGAGGTTGACGCGATCACCGGTCCGGCGCTGGGCCGTCCCGGCAGCGCGACGTTCCGCACCGCCGACATTGCCGGCATCGACGTGCTGGCGCACGTGCTGCGCAACCTGAACGAGCGCCTCGAAACGGAGGCGGATCGCCAGGCGTTCGCGGTTCCGCCACTCGTCGAACAGATGCTCGCCAAGGGCGCGCTCGGTGAGAAGGCAGGCAAGGGATTCTACGAGCGGCGCAAAGGC
>DATMJU010000606.1:0-5157 GCA_035553795.1 Vicinamibacterales bacterium | reverse complement strand
TAGGGGGCCTAGGGGCGTAGGGGCGTAGGGAATGAGTCTTGCCTTAAGCCCCTACGCCTCTAAGCCCCTGGGACCTTCCGCGTCAGGAGCGAACGATAGAATTGCAGCTCCGCGATCGACTCTTCGATGTCGGCCAGCGCGCGATGCGTCTCGTGCTTCGCCGGCGGATCCTGCTTCGGATACCAGTGCCGCGCCATCACCTTGATCGAGCTGACGTCGACGATGCGGTAGTGGAGGTAGCGCTCGATTGACGGCATGTAGCGGCTGATGAAGCGCTTGTCCTGCCAGACGGAGTTGCCGCACAGCGGCGCGGTCTTCGCCGAGCAATATTTCTTGATGAAGCGCAGCGTCTGCTTCTCGGCGTCGGCCATCGACACGCCTTCGGTCTTGCAGCGCTCGAGCAGGCCGCTTTCGGTGTGCGTGCGCCGCGGCCACGCGTCCATCTTCCTGAGCACGGCGGGCGACGCCTTGATCGCCAGGTCCGGCCCGCGGTCGATGACGTTGAGATCGAAGTCGGTGATGATGGTGGCAATCTCGATCAGCGTGTGACGATCGGGATCGAGCCCGGTCATCTCGCAGTCGATCCACACCATCAAGTCGTCACGGCGTGACGGCATTACTTGTCGTCACCGGCGGCGGGTTCGTCACCCTTCACGGTGGTCGCGTCCTTGCCGTCGATGACGGTGTCGACGATGCCGGGATCCTGCACCGTGCGCGCGGCGTCCTCGGCGTGGATTTCATGGATGATCTCTTCGACGCGCTGTTGCGCCGCGACCGACTCGTCGTAGATGAACTTCACCTCGGGCGCGCGCCGCAGCGACAGACGCTCGGCGAGCAGGTGACGGACGAAGCCGGTGGCCCGTTCCAGTGCCTTCTGTGTCTTCTTGCGCTCGTTGGCGTCGCCGAGGATGGTCCAGTAGACGCGGGCCAGCGAGAGATCGCCCGTGACCTTGGTGCGCGTCACGGTGACGAGGCCCACGCCCGGATCGCGGACCTCGGTCGCCAGCATCTGGCTTACTTCTTCGCGCACCTGTTCTTGAATGCGCTCGACTCGGTGGGTGAGAGCCATGACTCAGTTTACAGTCAAGAGTCGACAGTTGAGAGTTGCAGTTGGCAGTTGGTAGTTAAGTTGGGAGTTGGCAGTTGAGTTGGCAGTTGGCAGTTGGCAGTTGGCAGTTGGCAGTTGGCAGTTGGCAGTTGGCCAGCTCGTGCACACTTTGAACTGACCTGCCAACTGCCAACTGCAACTGCTAACTGTCAACTCTCAACTGCACACTGCTTACGCCGGCTGCGCGACGCGTTCCATCTGGAACACTTCAATCACGTCGCCGACCTTGATGTCGTTAAAGCCCTGCAAGCCGAGACCGCACTCGAAGCCCGCCTTCACCTCGGACACGTCGTCCTTGAAGCGCTTGAGCGAGGCGAGCTTGCCTTCCCACACCATGACGTTGTCGCGGAGCAGGCGGGCCTGGGCGTCGCCCTTGCGGGTGATGGTGCCGTCGGTGACCATGCAACCGGCGATCGTGCCGAGCTTCGGCACCTTGAACGTCTCGCGGACCTGCGCCACGCCGATGCGCTGTTCCTTGAACGTCGGCTCGAGCAGGCCGGCCATGGCCTTCTTGATCTCGTCGGTGACGTGGTAGATGACCGTGTGGTGACGGATGTCGACCTTCTCACGCTCGGCGACGTCGGCGGCATTGCGATCCGGCCGCACGTTGAAGCCGATGATGATGGCGTTCGACGCGGTGGCGAGCAGCACGTCGCTCTCGTTGATGGCGCCGACGGCCGAGTGGATGATCTTGATGCGCGTCTTGTCGTCCGACAGCTTCGCGAGCGTGTCGGCGAGCACTTCGGCCGAACCCTGCACGTCGGCCTTGATGATCAGCGGCAGGTCCTTGGCGCCCTCGGCGGACAACTGCGCCTGCAGCGATTCGAGCGTGAGGCGCGAACCGCGCGCGGCGTGCGCCTTGTCCTTCGCCTGGCCCTGGCGGAAGGTGGAAATCTGGCGCGCCTTCGCGGCATCAGCGACCTGCTGGAAGCTGTCGCCGGGCGACGGCAGTGACTCGAGGCCGAGCAGTTCGACCGGCGTCGACGGGCCGGCGAGCTTGAGGTTGCGGCCGCGATCATCGATCAGCGCGCGCACCTTGCCGACCACCGGGCCGGCGATCACGTTGTCGCCCACGCGCAGCGTGCCGTCCTGGATCAGGACGGTCGCCACAGGACCGCGACCACGATCGAGCTTGGTTTCGATGACCGTGCCGATGGCGCTGCGCTTCGGGTTCGCCTTCAGGTCGTCGATTTCGGTGACGAGCAGGATCATCTCGAGCAGCGTGTCGATGCCGGTCCGCTTCTTCGCCGACACTTCGACGAACACCGTCTGGCCGCCCCAGTCTTCCGGCATCAAGCCGAGATCGGTGAGCTGGCGCTTGACCGTTTCCGGGTTCGCACCCGGCTTGTCGATCTTGTTCACGGCCACGATGATCTTCACGTTCGCGGCCTTGGCGTGATCGATCGCTTCCTTGGTCTGCGGCATGACGCCATCGTCCGCCGCCACGACCAGCACCACCACGTCGGTGATCTTCGCGCCGCGGGCGCGCATCATCGTGAACGCGGAGTGACCGGGCGTGTCGAGGAACACGATGCTCTTGCCGGACTTCTCACCGGCGCTCACGAGGTAGGCGCCGATGTGCTGCGTGATGCCGCCCGCTTCGCGTTCGGCGACGCGCGTCTCGCGAATCGAGTCGAGCAGCGTCGTCTTGCCGTGGTCGACGTGACCCATGATCGTGACGACCGGCCAGCGGGTGACCAAGTCCTTCGGATCGGCGGCCTTGTCGCTCTCGGCGATGATTTCCTGTTCGAAGCTGCGCGTCTCGACCTCGGCGCCGAAACTGGCGGCCAGCGACTTCGCGGTGTCGAGATCGATCGCGGAGTTGATCGTCATCATCAAGCGGCGATCGAGCAGGGCCTTGAGCGCGTCCTTGACGCGAACCTCGAGACGGTCCGCCAGGTCTTTCACCGTCATGCCTTCCGAGAAGGTGATGGTGCGCGTGATGGGTGGCGGCGCGGCAGGCGCCGACGCCTGCGGGCGCGGGTTCTGAAGAGCGTCGCGCTTTTGCGACGGCTTCATCCCGATGCCGCCGCCAGGGCGGCCGTGCTGCGGCCGGAAGCCCGGGCGCATCTGCTGACCACCCGGACGCGGCGGCAGGCCCGTCGACGGACGGACCGGCTGCGACGGCAGCGGGCGAGGACCCCCAAGCATGGCGGCGGTGTTGCTCTGCGGCGGACGCGGGCCGTAGCGCGGCGGCTGACCCGCGGGACGCGCGAGGTTGCCGGTCGCGGCCTGCGGCGGACGCGTCGATGGCGGCACGACGCGCGGCGGCTGCGGCACCAGCTGACGCTTGGGCTGCAATGGCGGCGCGCTCGGCGGCGCCTTGCCAGGTTCTTCAACGCGCAGGCGGATGCTCGGCGGCACGAAGCGGCCGGGTGCCTTTTCACGCACGACTTCGGGCGCGGCCGGGGCAGGCGGCGCAGCAGGCTCCGGCGCTGAGGCAGCGATGGCCGGTTCGGCCGGCGCGGGCTCCTCGACGACCGGGGCGGCGACCGGCGCCTCGACAACTTCGACGGGCTCGGGCTCTTCAGCGACCGGCGCGGGCACTTCCACCGGCGGCGGTGGTGGCGCGGGCGGCGCGTCCATCACGGGCGCGGCGACTGGTGCCTCAGTTGCGGGTTCAGCCGGCTTCGCCTTCTTGATCAGGCGTGGCGGTCCCAGCGTCGGCGCGGCAGGCTTCGGCGGCTCCGGCGCGGGTGCAGCAGCGCCCTTCTTGCCGGGCGCGGCCTTCGCCTTCGGCTTGACCGCCGTCTCGGAGAACATGTCGCCCTTGGGGAGCGTGATGCCCTTCTGCTTCGCCAGCCGTTCGACGAACTGGCGCGCGACGATCTCCTCGAGCGTGCTTGACGCGCTCTTGAGCTCGATGCCGTGGTTCTTCTTCAACAACGCCAGCACGTCAGCGCTGGAGAGATCGAGAAGCTCAGCGACTTTGTAAACCCGAACTGTCGACAAACTGGTTTATCCCTTTTTCAGGCCAACCGGCCAACGGGCCGACGGGCCAACAGTAAAAACTGCTACTGCTTTTCTTCGCTTTCAGCGGCTTCAACGGCCGCCGGCTCGCCCTCGGGGTCGGCATTCGCCGCCTCGAGTGCGCCAAACTGCGCTTCCACTTCCTTGCGCTTTTCTTCTTCGCTCTTGATGTCGATGCGCCAGCCGGTCAGCTTCGCCGCCAGGCGGACGTTCTGGCCCTTCTTGCCGATCGCCAGCGACAGCTGGCTGTCCTCGACGACGACTTCCATGACCTTTTCCTTGTCGTCGATGATCGTCACGCGCTGCACCTTTGCGGGGCTGAGCGCGTTCATCACGAACTGGACCGGGTCGTCGGAGAAGTCGACGATGTCGATCTTCTCGCCGCGCAGCTCGCGAATGATGGCCTGCACGCGCGTGCCCTTCATGCCGACACACGCGCCGACCGGATCGACGTCGCGCTCGCGCGAGAACACCGCCACCTTGGCGCGATCGCCGGCTTCACGCACCGCGCCGCGGATCATCACGGTGCCGTCGTAGATCTCCGGCACTTCCTGCTCGAACAACTTGATCAACAGCGCCGGATCGGTGCGCGACAGCACGATCTGCGGGCCCTTGGCGCTCTTGCCGACGGTGCGAATCACCGCGCGGACGCGGTCGCCCTGCGCGTAGCTTTCCGCGCGCGACTGTTCCTTGCGCGGCAGGATCGCTTCGACGCGGCCCACTTCCACGATGATGTCGCCCTGCTCGAAGCGCTTGACCAGGCCGTTCATGACCTCGCCGACGCGCTGGTTGTACTCGGCGAACACGTTCTCGCGTTCCGCTTCGCGGACCTTCTGGAAGATCACCTGCTTGGCGGTCTGCGCGGCGATGCGGCCGAGCACGTCGGTGCGCTTCGGGAATTCAATCTGGTAGCCGACCTCGACTTCGGCGTCGGCGCCGTAGATTTCCTTGGCCTCGGCGATCGAGATCTCCTTGCCCGGATCCGTGACTTCCTCGACGATGGTCTTCACCGCGAACAGCTCGATTTGACCGTTCTCGGGGTTGAATTTCGCCTTCAGTTCTTCGTCGCCCTTGTAAAA
>DATMJU010000605.1:0-3622 GCA_035553795.1 Vicinamibacterales bacterium | reverse complement strand
CACCTGATCGGGCCTGAACGTCGGCACCGATCCGTCTTCGGTGACGATGACGCCTCTCGCAACGGCGCCAGCCGACGTCGTGATGATCAGGTTGTCGATGTCATCGTTGCTCACCACCACTGGTAACGCGGCCATCTCGCTGCTTGCGGTCGGCATGCCGTTGGGCCTGACACTGAGCATGTAGCGCCCGGGCGCCACGTTCGCAAACTGGAACGCGCCGTCGCCCGCCAGCATGGCGTTCATCATGTTCATTCCGCCGAATCCCATCGTCGGGTCCGAAGGCGTGAGCATCAACACTCCATTGCTGAGCGGCTCGCCATTGGAAGTGAGCACGCGTCCGCGGATGCGGGCCATGCGCGCGACGGTCAACGCGAAGTTGGCGCCGGTCATCTCCTGGCCGGCTTTCACGGTCACGCGCTGCGCCTCGCTGATGCTCGGCGTGCCTGGGTAATATGTCGCTGCAAACCCATCCGCCTCGTTGTTCACCATGCCGGGGCTCATGAACTGCTGCGTCCGATTGTTGGCGCTGATGTAGTAGTCGCCCGGCGCGAGACCGTAAAGCCTGAACTGCCCTTGGTCGTCAGTGCGATCGCTGGCGCCTTCGCCGCCGCCGGGCATCAGGCGGCGTGAGCCGCCCATGAACTGGTAGCGCATCGCCTGGACGTTCGTGCCCGACACCGGCTCACCGCCATCGTCAACGATCCTCCCCGAGATGACGCTGCCTCGTGACAACACGAAGTTGACCTTCTCCGCGGTCTGTCCGTCGCTCAACTCGATAGGTGTTCCAGGTTCGCCTGGCCGGCGTTGCCCGTACTGGCCCATCACGTATCCGCCCTTGTTCGCGGTGATGGTGTAACGGCCGGCCATGAGTTCCCTGAGCTCGTAGCGCCCCTCGGCGTCGGTGTTGGTCACCCCGCCACCGCGGCCCTCCATCGACATGGCGCGCACTTGCGCGCGACGCACCGGTGCACCGCTGCTCGACAGCACCTGGCCCTTCATGACCGCTGTGCCCTTCGGAGGCGCTTCTCCAGGCCGCAGCGGACGCGCCGGCATGCGTTGCGGCGTAGTGGTCTGCCCGGGTTGAGCGACTGGTTGCTGACCGGGCGGGGAACTCTGCCCGCTAATGACAGTCAGACTGAGCACGACGGAAACGAGAAGAGCGCCGGGAACACGCATCACCAATCCCCTTGCCGCGCCGTAGCACCCGGTGCGAAGGCGGGCCTTGAGCGACCGCCATTTTAGACGAGCGCCTCGCGAGATCGGACGGGTCAGGACAGCGTCCGGACGATCTCCCGTGCAGCGTTCATACCCGAGCCGCCGGTGAGGCCGGTTCCCGGATGCGCGCCTGATCCGCAGAGAAACAGGTTCGTGACGGGAGAGCGGTACTGACCAAAGCCCAGCAGTGGCCGCATCGTGAAGAACTGATCGAGCGACAGTTCGCCGTGAAAAATGTGCCCGCCGGTCAGGCCCCAGCCGCGCTCGAGGTCCAACGGGGTCAGGACCTGCCGCTCCACGATCAGAGAGGCGAGGTCCGGGGCGTACTGCGCGAGCGTCTTCACCACGACGTCGCCAAATGCGTCCCGATGATCGTCCCAGGACGCCGGTTCCCGGTTCCCGGTGCCCGGTTCCAGGCGGAGTTCGTACGGCGCAAACTGCGCGTACGCGGAGAGCACATGCGCGCCAGGAGGTGCGAGCGCCGGGTCGCCAATCGACGGAATCGTGAACTCGATCCAGGGCTGCGTGGAGAAGCGTCCGTACTTGGCGTGATCGAAAGCGCGCTCGAGATAGTCGAGATCGGGCGCGAGGCGCACGCGGCCGGCCAGTATCTCGCGCGTGGCGCCCGTGAATGCCGGCAGCGCCGACAGCGCGAGATTGACTTTAGCCAGTGTGCCGCGCGATCGATAGTGCTTCATGCGCCACAGAAACTCTGGCGGCAGGTGATCGGCGTCGCACAGCGAGAGGAATGTGCGCTTTGGATCGACGCCTGACACCACGGCGCGCGCTTCGATGTGTTCGCCGCCCTCGAGCGTGACGCCGGCGGCGCGATCGTCCTTCACTTCGATGCGCGCCACTGTAGCGTCGGTGCGAATCTCCACCCCGAACCGCCGCGCCGCAGCTTCGAGCGCCCGGGCCAGCGCCACCGGCCCGCCCGCGACGAGCCGGCCAGACGGCCACGCGACCGCGCGATTGGCCGAGCCCAACAGCAGTTGCAGTCCGCTGCCGGCGGACCACGGTCCGAGCATCGCGCCGAAGATGCCGTCGGCCGCGACGGTCGCGCGCAACAACTCCGTGTCGATCGATTCGGCGACGAGATCCGCCACCGCCATCGGTCCCCATCGCAGCAGCCGCCACTGGTCGTCCTTCGGCATCGAGCGGAAGTCGCCGAGCGTGTGCATCAACGCAAACACGTCGCGTGCAGTCGGCGAATCCATCGACGGCGGCGCGTTGAGAAACAACGATCCGATCAGCGCGCCGAGCCGTTGCAACGTGACCTGGAACGGCCACCACCGCGCGGCGTCCTTCACCGACCAGGCACGCAGCGCCTCGGCGGTCGCGCGCGGATCTTCATAGATGACGAGCGGCCGCCCGTCAGGTGACAGCGAACTCACCTGGATCGCCGCGTCGCTGAACTTCAGGCCGTGCAGATACAGCTGCAGCTCCTCGACGACATCGCGTCGCACCGGCCCGGTCGCGTGCGCCAGGACAGGCACGCGGAATCCGTCGGCGATCTCGTCTTCAGCGGCGCAGCCGCCAAGCTCCGCGCGCCGTTCGAGCAGCAGCGTGCGCACGCCGCTCTTCGCCAGCAGCGTGGCGCAGGTCAGGCCGTTGACGCCGCCGCCGATCACGATCGCGTCGTACTTCGCGGTCGAAATCATCGCGACGTCCTCAGGATGCGCTCAGCGGCGTTCTTCCCGGGCGCGCCCATGATGCCGCCGCCGGGATGCGTCGCCGAGCCGCACATGTAGAGCCGATCGACAGGCGTGGTGTACTGCGCCCATCCTGGCACCGGGCGCAGGAAGAACAACTGCTCGAGCGTCAGCTCGCCCTGGAAGATGTTGCCTTCCGTCAGGCCGAAGTCGCGCTCGATGTCGAGCGGAGTCAACACCTGCCGGTGCAGGATGATGTCCTTGATGTTCGGCGCGTACTCGGCGATCGCGTTGATCACCGCATCACCGAATGCCTCGCGCTGCTGATCCCATAACAACGGATCCCTGATCCCCGATCCCTGATCCCTGAGATCGTACGGAGCGTACTGCACGAAGCAGGACATCACGTGCTTCCCGGGAGGCGCGACCGACGGATCCGTCAGCGACGGTATGACCATGTCGATGTACGGCTGCTTCGAGAATCGCCCGTACTTCGCATCGTCATACGCCCGCTCCATGTAGTCGATGCTCGGCGAGATCGAGATGGCGCCGCGCATGTGCGGACCGGGCCCCGGCATGCACGTGAAGTTGGGCAGTGCGTCGAGTGCCAGGTTTACCTTGCCTGACGAGCCGCGGAACTTGTAGCGGCGCACGCCTTCGACGAAGTCGGACGGCAACTCGCGTTCGTCCATGAACTTCAGGAAGGTCAGGTTGGGATCGACGCTGGACACGACCACGTTGGCGCGGATCTCATC
>DATMJU010000604.1:0-7928 GCA_035553795.1 Vicinamibacterales bacterium | reverse complement strand
CAGCACGCCGAGACCCGGCAGCGGTTTTCGGCACCAGCATCGCGGTGGGCCGGCGGCATGCGGACAATATTCAAACTCGATGGCAAGTCCCGCCGCCTCGCTCACGCGGGCGAACCGTGCCGCCGCCTGGCCTGCGGTGCGCGTGCCCTGCGCGATCTCCGGCTGCCATGACAGGCCGAGGATCAAGTAGCCTGCGTCGCGATAGCCGCACAGCTTGGCAGCCAGCGCCTTGTCGATCTCTTCCTCGTCGCACCACACGATGACCGCAGGCTTATCGAAGCCTGGAGTTCGCTCGCGCGCGAACGGCACTCTTTCGATGGCCACGAAGCCCTCGCTCGCATCCGGGGGCTCGAGCTCGCGCTGATAGCGAAACTGCACGGTTGGAAGAAAGGCCGCGACGTCCTTACGCCGCAGCGCCGCCAGTTCCTCATCAGCCGGCAGATGATCGTACCGCGCAAGCAAGCGCGACGCCGCGTTCACCTGCGCGTCTTCAACCGACGTGGACAACCACACGCAACGCACTGGCACGCGATGCCTTGCCGCTACCTGGATGACCTCGGCGCGTGATTGGCGCGAAACATACGTGTTGTCGAGGACAATGCGCGATGCGCCGTCGCCCAGCGCGCGGTCGAGTTCAGCCGTCAATGCTCGAAGTGTTCCGCCGGACTCGTCGCGGTTGAGTCGCTGGTAGCCCTTCGCGACGAACTGGGCGGTGAGCGTGGATTTGCCCGCACCCGGCAGCCCCATGACGATCACCACCTCCGCATCGTCGCGAGCCGGCACCGCCGGCGCGCGCTCACTTCGAATCAAGCGCGCGGATGGAAACGCTTCGTCAAGGAGGTGGCGATCATCCTCCGTGAGCACCAGTCGCTGCGCGCGAGCCGCTGCCACGGCTGTGTCGATCCTTGTCAC
This sequence comes from Vicinamibacterales bacterium, assembly GCA_035553795.1. GTDB lineage: Bacteria > Acidobacteriota > Vicinamibacteria > Vicinamibacterales > UBA2999 > 12-FULL-67-14b. Next base: position 7,016 of record DATMJU010000604.1, on the reverse strand, counting down.
CCCTGGAAGCGGCACGATCGTGTCTGAAAGACTCACGAGCCACGCGAGTGCGACGTCGAACGGCGAGACGCCGTGAGCGGCGGCAATGCGGCCAAGGACCTGGTGATTCTTCGCGCGCGGCAGCGATCGGCGTCCGCCGAGTGGACGGTAGGCCAGCAGTTGCAGCCGGTGTGCGATGCAGTAGGCGACCACGCCGCCGAGCAGCGCGGAGTCGTTCCAGGCGCTGAGCTCCACTTGAATGGAGTCGATCTCGGTGATGCGCCGCGCTTCGTCGATCTGGCCGACGGCGACGTTGCAAAGGCCGATGGCGGCGATCACGCCGTCGCGCTTCAGGGCCGCGAGCGCCTTGACGCTCGTCGAAAGCGGCGTGCGCGGATCAGGCGCGTGCAACTGGTACAGCGGGATCTGGCTGACGCCGAGCGCGCGGCAGCTCTGCTCGCATGCATGGCGCAAATGCCTGGCGCGGCCATCCGGTTCCCATCGGCCATCGGGCCGAGTCATGCCGCCCTTCGTGGCGACGGTGATCCGCGACCGATCGCCCTGCCACGAGGCCAGCGCGCGCGCGATCAGGCGTTCGTTGTGGCCGATGTCGCGGTCGTCAAGACAGTACGCGTCCGCGGTGTCGAGGAGGGTGACTCCGGCGTCCAGCGCGGCATGCAGCACCGCGATCGAGCGATCGTCGTCTCGATCGGCATCGGTAGACAACCGCATGCACCCGATCGCGACGGGCGAGATCCGTTCGCTCTGTTTGTTCGTGATTACCACGGCGGCCAACATGATACGGCCGCCTGGCCGAAGGCGATTAGCCGGCGGTGGACTTCTTCGCCTGGCGCCGGCGTCGATTGAACACCCTGCGGTCGAGCGACGAGATCGGCCAGCGCGGCGTCGGTACCAGCCTTCGTGCGGACTCGCTGGTGGCCGTCGCTCCGTCAATCAACAGCGGCTCCGGCGTCTTGTAGGTTCCAAACACCAGGTCCCCGAGCGGGATGCCGTAGAAGCCGGCGACGTTCAGGTTGCAGTGGTAGTTGGCGTGATGCGCCTGGTGAAAACCGTAGAGCCACGTCCATGCGCGGCCGAACATCCGGCTCTCGAGCCGCGGCTTCCACGTCTCGTACGGCTCATGGTGCGCAGCGTGAATGGTTTCGTAGAGGAAGTGAGCGACGGCCACAGAGATATAGCCGCCAATCAGGATGGGAATGCCTGGCGCGGCGAATGCGATCGCGGCCAACAGCGGCGTTACGGTCGCGAAGAAGGCGAGGAGCGCCCACGGCGGGAACGTCGCCTTGTCGCCCTGTTCGGCGTCCAGGATCGGGTACGCGCTACGGACCTTGCCGGACTGCGTGTCGAACTGGATGTTGGTCAGCTTGTGGTGCGCGCGGTGGCTGCTGCACATGTGGCGCAGCATGCGCACGGATTCGATGTGAAGGATGTAGCGGTGGAAGAAGTACTCGCCGAAGCAGGCCACGACGCCGCAGGCGACGATCGTGGCGACGATCGCGCCGGGGCCCGCCGCGACCTGCAGGTCCCACGTGGGGCGGAAGAAGTACCTGATTGCTGCCAGCAGCAGCACCAGCTGACCGACAACGAACGCGGTGAAGAGGTACGGCGCCAGCGCGGTCGCGGCGCGATTCTCGTATGACAGGAAATTGAGCGACCACAGGTTTCCCGCGGGACGCGGACGAGCAACCGCGGCGTGCTTTGAATCAGCGGTCAGCAGCAATGCGTTGTTGCCGGGCGAATAGGTGGAGATTCTGTTCTGCTCGAATTCGGTCACGCCAACTCTTTCTCTGGACGCAACCGTATGGGAGGACGCTGGCGGCCGGGTGCGAATTTTGCCGCCGGTCAGACTATGACTGGAGCGCATGGTGAAGTCAATCTCCGTTAATGGCAGCGTTTCAGTCGCCTTTGACGTTGACGAACTGCTTGAGGACGTACTTCACCTCCACCAAATCGGTGGCGTGCTGCATCACCTCGTCGATGTCCTTGTAGGCGGCGGGTATCTCGTCGAGCAGCTCCTTCGAGTGCCGGTATTCGATCCCTTCCATGGCCTTGCTGAGGTCCTGCATCTTGAACAGCGCCCTGGCCTTGGTGCGCGAATAGCGTCGGCCGGCGCCGTGCGGTGCCGAGTGGAAGCTCATCGGATGTTCCTTGCCGACCACGATGTAGCTGCGCGTGCCCATCGAACCGGGAATCATCGCCCAGTTGCTGGTGCGCGCCTCGATGGCGCCCTTGCGCGTCACCCACACGCGGTGCCCGAAGTGCGTCTCCTGCTGCGTGAAGTTGTGATGCGAGTTGATGCGCTGGATCTCGAGCGTCGACTGGCGGCGTTCGTCGCCGTGCACGGCGAGGCTTACCTCGGCCAGGACGCGATCCATCATCTCGTTGCGATTGTGCAGGGCGAACTGTTGCGCCCAGTTCAAGTCGCGCATGTAGGCGTTGAACGCGGGGTGATCGTCGGGCAGGTAGGCGAGATCGCGGTCCGGCAGCGTGACGCGCATCTTCTTGCAGAGATCCTGCGCGACCCGGATGTAATGCATCCCGATCTTGTTGCCGACGCCGCGTGAGCCCGAGTGCAGCGTCAACCACACCACGCCGTCCAGGTCCTCGGCGAGCTCGATGAAGTGATTGCCCCCGCCGAGCGTGCCGAGCGCCAGCTTCCAGTTCCTGTCGTACTGATCCGGTGTGGCCTTGGTGTCCTTCGCCAGGCGCTCGAGTGTTTCGACGCGCGGGCCGGCGGTCCGCGTGAGCCTCGCATTGTTCTTGCCGGCGCTCATCGGAATCCGCCGCTCGATGCCCGCGCGAACCTTCGCGACGTCAGGAATATCGGCGCGCGTCAGCGGCGTGCGCACCGCGATCATCCCGCAGCCGATGTCCACGCCAACGGCCGCGGGAATGATGGCGCCCTGGGTCGCGAGCACGGTGCCCACCGTCGCGCCCTTGCCGTAGTGGCAATCCGGCATCACCGCGACATGCCTGTACACGAACGGCATCTTCGCGGTGTTGACAATCTGCTGCTGCGCCTCCGGCTCGATCGAGTTCCACGGCAGGAAGACGACGATCTTTTCGCCTACGCGCTGCATGTGTGTCCTTGGCTCAGGCCGGGGCGCAATCGATCGCGCAACTCCCACCCGATGGAACGAGGAGTTGATCTGTTCCGCGTCCCGGCTCAGCGCGGCACTGCCAGCGGGATGTAGTCGAGAATCAAAGAGGCATCGACGTCGCGAATGACGAGGTTCTTGCCAAGGATGCGGTATTCGAGCGCCTTGGGAAGCACTGGCAGCACCTTCAATAATGAAGGCGGCATGGTGGCCATTTGCGCGGAGACCGGCAGGCGCAAATGCACCTTGGGTGCGGGGCTGACTTGCTTCTCGTCGTCGATGTCGGCGAGCACCGCCTCCAGGTGCCCCGAGCGGACCGCGTCTGTAATTCGCCGCTTGATGACGGCCGCGACCGGCGGGGTAAAGATGTTGCCGACCTGCGCGCCCTGTCGCGCACGCTCGATCGCGCCGGCCAGCGCGTCGCTGGCGTTGGTGACCTGGGATGCCGACGAGTTTTTCACCGGGCCTTGAACTTCGGACTGGAGTCTGTTGCGAATCGCCATGTACTTCGCGATCGCCTGGTTGAACTGCTTGATCGCCACCGCCTCGGCCGGTGGCACGACGTCCGCGTGTGGCGCACTTTGCGCCCATAGCAGTGATGGGCTGATCGCCAGCCCACTGATCACGACGGCAAGGAGCGCAGTGGATTTGTTCACACCCTGAGTCATGCATAACAACTGCCGTTTCACTGCTGCTGAGCTCGCCGCGCCATGAAGTGGGAAGGGAAGTTGCATTAGCCGCGGCCAATGACGACCGACACCAACTCTCTTGATGCTCTCTACAAGCTGATCGGCGAAATCAAGATCGCGATGCTGACGACGCGGCGGCAGGACGGCCACCTCGAGTCGCGCGCGATGGCGACACAGAAACCGGTGCCGGGCGCCGACCTGTGGTTTGTCACCTCGGATGGAACGGCGAAACTCGATGACATCGGCCGGGATCCACACGTCAACCTCGGGTTCGTCAAGAGCGATACCTGGGAATGGATCTCCGTGAGTGGCCTGGCAAAGATATCGCGCGATCGTGAAACCATCCGGCAGCTCTACGCGCCCGACTGGAAAGCGTGGTTTCCGGAGGAAGGCGACCCGCGGCACGGCACTCCCGACGATCCGCGCATGGTGCTGATTGGCGTCAATGTGCAGGCCGCTACCTTCTTCGAGGTCAACAAGCCCAAGCCGGTCGTGCTGTTCGAGCTGGTCAAGGGCTGGGTCACGGGCAGGGAACCCAACGTCGGCGAGATGCACGAAGTTGGTGAGGCCCCTCGACCGCGATCGTGACCACCAGGCGCTCCCGGGCAACGATCAGGATCCCGGCAAGAGGAACGGCGCTGTTGCTGATCGACGTGATCAACGATCTCGCGTTCGAAGGCTCTGCCGCGATCGTGGAAGCCGCGGAGGCGATGGCGGCGCCACTGGCCAATCTCAAGCGGAAGGCCATGGCAGCGGGCGTGCCGGTGATCTATATCAACGACAACTTCGGGCGCTGGCGATCGGACTTCCGCAAGACCGTTGCCCACTGTACCGCTCGCTCGTCGCCGGGACATCGCGTGTCCCGGCGATTGAAGCCCACAGGGCGCGACTACTTCGTCCTGAAGCCAAAGCACTCGGGCTTCTATGACACAACGCTCGACACCCTGCTCGACGCGCTCGGGATTCGCCGCGTGATCCTGACCGGGATCGCCGGCAACATCTGCGTGTTGTTCACCGCGAACGACGCCTACATGCGCGATCTGAAGATCATCGCGCCGGCCGACTGCATGGTGTCAAACACCCAGGCGGATAACGAACACGCCCTGCGCCAGATCAACACGGTGTTGAAGGGAAACATCGCAACGTCGACGCGCTTGACGTTCCGCGGTAACGCTCAGGCATAGAGATTCTTCCAGCTCACGAGAGGTTCACCGATGGCAAACGACTCACGCGACCCGCAGAAGAGCGGCGCCCAGGCAACTCCGCAGCAGTCCGGCGACAACCGGCGTGCCGGCGACACGGACGGCAATGCGGCAGCCGGTAACACCAAGTCGAAAGGCGCCACCGACCCGGCCGACAAGGTGCCGGAGGCGGCGCGCAAGGGCGACGCTGAGCCCTAGTCGGCTTGATGGTGTGGCGCGTGGACAGGCTTCGATTCCGGCGAGCCACGTTGCCTGAGGTAAACCGCGAGCCACACCATCGCGGCGATCGAGAGGAACTCGCTCTGCCAGTTCTGGAACGACTCGAACCAGAATCGCGGCGAAGCGAGAAATGCATTGAATGATTCCGGCGCAACGCCGTGCGAGGCGTCGTCGGCCGCGGCCGTACGCCAGCCGCCGATCGCATGTCCGACCCAGGACAGGAGAAATAGCGCGATCAACGCGAGTCCGAGCGACCGTTCATAGAGCCACAGGATCCATCCGCCTCGCTTGACGGGCCAGGGCGCGTCAGGCAAATGCGCGAAGTCGCGCGGGTCCGCGTCGACCAGCTCGCGCATGTGAGGACGCCGCGACTCCGGCGAGCCGCGTTGCACCAGCCTGGTGGTCAGCAGCACGAACACCGCCATCTGCAGAAATTCGCTCTCCCAGTTTTCGAACAGCGCCGCCCACGGATGCCCGGTCGCCAAGTATTCACCGAGCGAGGCTTCGCGCTGCTGGTGCTCGCGTTGCTCCTGGTTGTAGACCCGATGCCCGGCGATTACTTGGCCCGCAAGGCCGAGGGCAAAGCACAGCATCAGGACGATGGTGAGCGCGCGATCGCGAAACCAGGCCATTACGGGCTATTCGCGCTTGATGGACGCGGTTCCGGCATGGCCGCTGGCTCCGGGTGTCCCCGTGACGAGCGATTTTGCAAAGGCCGCCGCGAGCCTGAGCTGGCTGGCGTGCCCGTCCCAGTAGTTCGCAGCGGTCGCGTCGAAGCGCACCAGCAGCATGTTCGGATCGTCGGGGCCGTCCGGGAACCACGTGCGCTGGAGCGGCGTGTACAGCTCCCTGAGCTTTGGCGGATCTTCAACAACCCGCGCGTGCCCGCTCAAGTGCAGATACGTGCCGGCCTTGTCGTTCTGGAACAGCAGCTCCGTGATCGCGCCTCGCTCGATGGCCCGCACTTTCCGGCTTCGGCGATCGGTAATGAACCACAGCGTGCCGTCAAACGCGCCGTGGTCGCCGACGACGCCAATTGGCCGGGCGACGATCTCTGGTCCTTCAATCGTCACCATGAAGGCGATCGGGAGCTCCTTCAGGAGCTCCCGAATCTTATTCAGCGCTTCCTCTCCCTTGAGGTTCTCTTTCTCGTCAATCGCCATGGCTTTCACTCATGCGCTAAGGACGACCTTTTCGCAGCCGTCTTCCTTGTTCAAGAAGATGTCGTAGCCCTTGGCCGCATCTGCCAACGGCATCCGGTGCGTGATCACCATCGTCGGGTCGATCTCGCCGTTCTCAATCCGCTCGAGCAGCGGCTTCATGTAGCGGTGGACGTGGCACTGGCCGCTCTTGATGGTCAGCGAGCGGTTCATGATCGTGCCGAGCGGGAACTTGTCGACCAGTCCGCCATAGACGCCGATCACGGACACGGTGCCCCCGTTGGCGCAGGCCATGATCGCTTCACGCAAGGCGACCGGCCGATCGGTCTCCATGCTGAGAGCCTGCTTGGTGCGGTCATACATGTAGGCCAGCCCGTGACCGTGCGCTTCCATGCCGACGGCATCGATGCACGAATCGGGACCGCGGCCGGCGGTCAGCTCCTTCAGCGCGTCCGGCACGCTGGCCACATCTTCGTAGTTGAGCGTCTCGGCGCCGCACTTGTCGCGCGCCATGTCCAGGCGATAACCAAACCGGTCGATGGCGATGACACGTTCGGCGCCCAGGAGGAACGCGCTCTTGATGGCAAACAAACCAACTGGCCCGCAGCCCCAGACGGCAACGGTGTCGCCGGGCTTGATGTCGCACAT